>DATHJA010000235.1:0-4842 GCA_035316475.1 Edaphobacter sp.
ATATATCTGCGCCGCTTCCATGAGCGAGTTGTCCTGTTATCGCCAACTGAAAATCCACTTTAACCTACGACGCAACGCCTGGTTCTCAAGAGGAACGCCGGTTTCATCAGGTCTTCTGCAGCACCAGCAAGTCCTGACCGATGGGTGATCTGCTACTCGGAATGTAGTCCACCAGCCGGAGGACACCGCCGAATACTTCGATGACGCGGTCTCTGCGCTGAAAGACATCGAAGTTTGAGCCGCCGACCTGCGTCGAAAGAGACACTCCGGGATCATCCTTACCCAGCGTGATCTCTCCCTTTTCCTGGATCATGGTGCGTCCCTCGGCTCCTAACTGCGCATCGATATGGGAAAAGCCCACCACCGTGCAAAGCAGGAAACCCTTTGGCTTGAGCACGCGCTTCATCTCCTGCAGCCAGACGATTTGCTGCCCGAGAGGAATGTGTGTGAACACCGAAAGAGAAATGATCAAATCGAAGTCATTTCCCTTGGCAAAAGCGAGCGGGGGTTCCAGGTCGTTGATGTGAAATTCGCATCCCGGCACCTGTTCCCGGCAATACGCTATGCACTCAGGGTTCGCATCCGCTCCGACAAGGCGCACTCCGCTCATATACCGATAAAGTCTGATTATGCGCCCCGAACCACAACCGAAATCCAGGATGGAACCACAAGTGCGCAAATTGAAGCCGTGCGGTATGAGGATTTTGAAAAAGTGGAAGACCTGCCGATAGGACTCATAAAAAAACTGACTGTCGGGATAGCGCGTTTCAAACATCTCCTTATCGAGAGTGCGCGTAAGCAGGCGCAGGCGGTTCGACATAGCGGACCCATCGGTTAAATACCGATTTACCCACTCTGGACTCAAATGCTCGTCTAGAAGGTCCAGATAACGCCGTCTGACGTATTTGTGGGACGCATCATAAACGATGTCCTGAGGTAGTACAGGCTGGAGAATGCGGCGAATCGGGCGAAGTACGTAGTTGTGCACTGCATCCATGGGTCCTCAATTCTCTGCCTCACGCTAACGGTAGATGTGTGGAAGTCGTATCCGCCGTAGGCAGCGCCAGAGTTTTTACTAAATCTGCCAACCCACGGATACACTGGCCCCTGGATTATCTTGCGACATAGACTTCCTCCTTTATCCAGTGCAGTATCAATTTGCTGACTTCGTGGGTAAGGGGCCGCTTGAGGCCGCAATGCTACTCCAATTGGTAGTCGAGATACAACTGAAGGCCAATTATGGAAGGCCAATTCAATTGGTTGGGATTCCTATAGTGGCAGGAAATTAGTGGCGGGAAATTGTCTGCCTTCCCCTTGCGCTCGTACCGCTGTCGGTGCTCGCCACATGACGCATCCGTTCTGGCAGAAAAGAGCAGGACGATACATGACGCGCATGCTTTATGGGGTTTCAATGGCCGGGAAACTTGTGATGACATGACTTGTACCAGCAAGTCGGCATCTCGCTGCTAAGTTCATCACAGCATCGCGCGCGACCCTATCGTGTCTCTCCTGAAACTTCCAGCTCCACAATTCTTGCCTCCACCCCACTCTCACCCACAGTCACCAGAGCTATACTCACCGGCAGACTGAACCTCCGCGGTCCGGCGCTTCCGGGGTTTAAGTACATCACGCCCTTCTTTCGCTCGATCCTCGGCTTATGCGAGTGACCGCTGACCACCACGTCCACCTCTGCGGCTACCGGGTCCAGATCGAGGTCGTGCACCGAATGGACCAGGTAGAACAGTCGTTCTCCCAGCTCCACGGCCTCTGTCGCGGGCAGCAGGGCGCACTCTCCGCGCACGTCTACATTGCCGCGAATCGCCGTCACCGGAGCAATCTCCCGTAGCGCGTCCAGAATCGCCGCATCTCCCACGTCACCCGCGTGCAGAATCTGCTCGCACTCGGCCAGGGCAACCAGAGCCTCTGGACGCAGCAGCCCATGCGTGTCCGAGATCACCCCAACCAACACTTATGCCAGCCTCAGCCTCTCCAGCGAGGCGAAATGCTGGCTCTGCTTCGGATCGTGGCTTCGGTCCGGATCGATCCGAAGCTCAAGCGCCGTCACTCCGTTCAGCTCCACCTTGTAGTCTTCACGCTCCTCGGTCGTGCCCTGCGGAGAGAAGTTCCACTGCTGACGCGCCACGTCGCGGAGCTCACCCCCGGCGAAAGCCACAATGGAGAACTCCTGCGAGCGCTCCGAGACAGGATCGACAAAGTGAAGCTGAATCCGCCGGATCGTCTGCGGGTGGTCAAACAGAAGCCGGATCCTCTGCGGCCCCGGAGTCGCCGCCCGCCATCCCGTCGCTCCTGTTTCCCCTGTCTCCGAAGATCCGCCCAGCGCATGCTCGATCGGAAACGCCGGATCCTCCGAGCTGATCTCCACAATGGCAACCTTCTCCAGGTCCAGCCAGGAGTCGGACTTCTCCGGCAACTGCTCCTCATTCTGTGTGATTGGAACCTTCCGCAAACCCTGCCTCCAGACGACAAACACCGCCAAGCATACCCCACGATGTGTCATTCCAGCGCTTAAAGAGCTCTCCAGAGTTGTCATTCCGACCGAAGTCGCGTAGCGGCGAAGCGGAGGAATCCGCTTCACTACCGGGAAGCCTGTTCCTGTGACGCGAGCGGAGCGAGGAATCCCAGTATTTTGCCTTTAGCGCCACAGATGTCGTTTTGGCGCTTCAGCCGCGCCACAAAAGCCTGTCAAGGCTAATTCGATGCATCTAAAACAAAACAAACAAGATCCATTTGCCGATCCACCCCATCCCATTCGGTAAACTGGATAGATATAGGGGAAGATCAGGTTAATCCGGGAGTGGATCAGAAAGTGGTCCGGACCTATCATCTTTATTTCCAAGACTTTGCGCAAAATTGACGGGGGGGAGGGGGGTACTACAATCCGGCCCTTATCCGTGTTCGCGGGTCCATGAAGTCCCGCAGAGCGTCCCCGATGAAGTTGAACGACAGGACGCAGAGCATCACCGCCATGGCCGGAAAGAAGACCATGTGCGGCGAATCGAACAGATGCGACCGCGCGTCATTCAGCATCGAGCCCCAACTCGCCGCCGGTGGTGGAACCCCGAGCCCGAGGAAGCTCAGCGTCGCCTCGGCCATTACCGCCGTCGCCATCCCAATCGCCGCCTGCACGATCAGCGGCTGGAGGATGTTCGGCAGAATATGCCGCCCGAGGATCCGCAGGTCCGAGGCTCCCAGAGCCCGTGCTGCCTCTACGAACTCGCGCTCCTTGACCGCCATCACCTGGCCACGGACCAGCCGGGCATAACCCACCCAGCCGGAGATCGCCAGGGCAACGATCACGTTCCCCAGCCCCGGCCCCATGAAGGCGACGAAAGCGATGGCCAGCAGGATTCCCGGCAGGGCAAGAAATGCATTCATGACGTAAACATTGATCGCCGTGTCGAGCCAGCCGCCGTAGAACCCGGCCACGCAGCCGGCTACCAGACCGATTGCCAGCGAGAGCCCGACCACACTCACCGCGACGATCAGAGAGATCCGTGCACCATAAAGCGTGCGCGAGAGGATATCGCGCCCCAGTTCATCGGTCCCGAACCAGTGCGACCAGCTCGGCCCCACCAGCCGCCCATGCAGGTCGAGCGCCGCCGGATCGCGCGGCGCAAGCCACGGCGCGAAGAGAGCGCAGACAACGAAGATAGCCAGCAGAGCCACCCCAAACGCTGCCAGAGGGTGCTGCCGGATTTGCCCCAGAAGATCTTCCTTCACCTCCTCAGCATGAAGCCATCGAGGGCGAGGACGCAAGGAAGCAATCGGAAGAGAAACATTCTTTCGGTAAACTGCGATCAGTGCGAATCCTGATCTACGGCCTCAACTACTCCCCAGAACTGACAGGGATCGGAAAATACACTGGCGAGATGTCCTCCTGGCTGGCCCAGCGCGGCCACGAGGTCCGCGTCGTCACCGCGCCGCCTTACTATCCGGCGTGGAGCATCCGCGAAGACTACCGCGGCAAGCTTTACCGCACGGAGCGGCATCCAGGCGAGCCGCTGGTCTACCGCACGCCGTTGTATGTTCCGGCCAAGCCGACCGGCCTCAAGCGCATGGTGCATCTGTTCTCGTTCATGCTGGGAAGCCTGCCCGTCATGCTGCGCCAATGCTTCTGGAAGCCGGATGTCGTCTTCACTGTGGAGCCGACCTTCTTTGGAGCTCCTCTGGCTCTTCTGGTTGCCCGAGCGACCGGAGCTGCCTCCTGGCTTCATGTGCAGGACTACGAGATCGACGCCGCCTTTGACCTCGGACTGCTGCCGGCGCACGGCCCGGTCCATACGATCGCGCTGGGATTGGAGGAGACCTTCACCCGCGCCTTCACGCGCGTCTCCAGCATCTCGCACAAGATGGTCGAGCGCGCCGAGAGCAAGGGCGTCCCGTCCGAACGCGTGACACTGTTTCCAAACTGGGTCGATATCGACTCGGTTCATCCTCAGGATCCGCAAGAGCCCAACTCCTTCCGCCGCGAGCTGGGGCTGGAAGGGAAGACGATCCTGCTCTACTCCGGCAACATGGGAGCAAAGCAGGGGCTGGAACTGCTGGCTCCGCTGGCGCAGAGCTTCGAAAGCGATTCCAGCGTCCACTTCCTGTTTTGCGGCGACGGAGCCTTCCGGCCGACGCTCGAGACGCTGGGCGCCAACCGGCCCAACGTGACCCTGCTCCCTCTGCAGCCGTTCGAGAGGCTGAACGACCTTTTGAACGCCGCCGACATCCACTTGCTTCCGCAGAGAGCCGGAGCCGCCTCCTGGCTTCATGTGCAGGACTACGAGATCGACGCCGCCTTTGCCCTCGGACTGCTGCCGGCGCACGGCCCGGTCC
>DATHJA010000236.1:0-7321 GCA_035316475.1 Edaphobacter sp.
GCCGGGCTCTCCTGCCGCGAGCTTTTGAAGCGCATGGCGATTGCCGGGGAAGACCCTTCGGCGCTCGATGCCATTCTGATTACCCATGAGCATCAGGACCATGTGGCCGGACTGGGTGTCCTGGCGCGGAAGTTTGGCGTCCCTGTTTACTTCACCGAGCCGACGCACCGCGCCTGGGTGCGCATGCTGACGCCGCGCACGACGATGTCCTATGCGCAGTGGCTCGATCATGTACAGCGGGAGAAGGAGGCGCGCGCAACCGCCGCGGCTGCCCTAGGTACCGCTGTGGAGCCGGGAGTCTGCGACAGCATGTCGGCCGCGGTCGAGAGTGTAGCCACGGCCTGCTCGGAGCCGGATGAGCCCGAGGAGACCGCGCCGGCGGCGAAGAAGCCGGACCCGACCTACCTGCCCGCAGTGGAGTATTTTCACTCCGGCCGTCAGTTCTCGATCGGCGATATCGAGGTCACCCCCTTCACGATCCCTCACGATGCGGCTGACCCCTGCGGCTTCGTCTTCGCGTCCGAGGGGGTGCGGATGGCGCTGGCTACCGATCTGGGTTACATGCCTCCCAACGTGAAGGCTGCGCTCAGGCGCATCGACGTGCTGCTGCTGGAGTCGAACCACGATCTCGAGATGCTGAAGGACGGGCCATATCCTTGGAGCGTCAAGCAGCGTGTGCTCTCGCGGGTGGGGCATCTCTCCAATCTGGCCACTGCCGAGTTTCTGGAACGTGACTACGACGGAACGGCCGCCTACATCGTTCTGGGGCATCTCTCCGAGTCCAACAATGCGCCCGAACTGGCCCGGTTGGCTGCCGAGCAGGCCCTGGCCAACCACCCGACGCTACTGGGAAATCGAATTCTGCTGGCCGAACAGGCCTTGCCGCTTTCTCCTATCTCTTTATAAATAAGGATCGGAAGAGCGAATCACGTGTTTTCTGTTGTCTGCGCCGCTACCTAGAAGGCGAATCTTTTCCCTCTCCGGGGGCTATCAAACAGGTAAAATGGAAGTCTGAAAAGACAATGAAAAGATTTGCATCAGAATCTGTCGTAGACCGACACGAGCGTTCAGTCTCTTGCACCGACCAGGTGGTCGGCGCGATCCTCTCGGGCTGGCGCTACGATATCTCGGGGCTGTCGCCAGCAATGCGGACCGACTACGAGCAGCACTTTACGGAGTGCGCCCATTGCAGGCGTCGTCAGCGCATCGCCCGAACCATCGATGTTCTGCTGATCTCGGTCAGCACGTTGTCGATTGTTGCTTTCCTTCTTGCGGTGGTGATCATTCACCGGGTTGAGCTGATTACCCACATCGGCAAGGTCGAGCTTCATCTCTACCAGGCCCATGCGGTGGCCATCTCGCTTGAGGCGGTTGCCGTGATCGGTCTTGTGCTTTCCACCCTTCTGTGGATTCTGGTTGCCATTGCCACACCTCTTCCGGGTTTCCTGGGGGAGATGGTGCAGCAGCGTATCCCCTCCGATCTCCGCAACCGGTTCACCAAGGCAGCCTGAGAGCCTCTTCCGAGAGCAGAGAGCCGGAAGGTTCCTCCGCTCGCTCCTGGCCTGTCTTCGTCTGCGCTGCTGTTTTGGTAGCCTAGAGAGAAGACCTCATGTCAGCCTCCTACCAACCTGAAGGGGAGATTCTCCCGTCCAACGATCCGTCGCCCGATCCAGCGGGTGCCTATATCGCGGAAGATCTTCCGTCTCCACGTCGCCGAACCCGCAGCATTCTGTCGGCGCCGGGAACCTATATTCTGGTGGGAATCAACTGCGCGGTGTTCCTCTGGATGGTTCTGCGCGGCGTCGATCCCGCATCGCCGACTCCGGGACAGCTGATTCACTTTGGAGCCAATGTTCCTGCGCTGGTGCTGCATGGCCAGTGGTACCGCCTGCTGAGCGCGACCTTTGTCCATGTCGGGCTGATTCACCTGCTGACCAACATGTGGTGCCTGTGGAACCTCGGCCTGCTGGGAGAGCCGCTCCTGGGGCCGTGGGGCATGGTCGCGGTCTACATGCTGACCGGGGTCGCAGGCAATCTTCTCAGTTTGCTGGTCAACATCGTGATGCGGGACCTTGTCTCCGTAGGAGCAGGTGCCTCGGGCGCGGTCTTCGGAATTGCGGGAATCCTGATTGTTCTGCTCTCGAACCGGAAGCTTCCGATTCCGGCATTCGAACTGCATCGCCTGCGGCGGTCGGTGATCCAGTTTGCTGGGCTCAACCTGGTCATCGGGCTTGCGACCGTCCTGCTTCCGGTCATCCGCATCGACAACTCCGCGCATGTGGGAGGCTTTCTCTCCGGCCTCGCTCTTGGTGTTCCCCTTCTTCCGCGGATGACCAGCGGACGGGCCCGCTATCTGGCACGGCAGAAGCTGACCTTCGCGGTGGCTGCGCTGCTGCTGGCGCTCTTCGGACACTGGATCGCCCATCTTCGCTAAAGGTGGCAAGAGAAGCACTTAAGCTAAAGACGGCAAGAGAAGCCATTAAACTAACGTAGTTATAATCCTTTGCAGAGAGGTTCCTCCCCATCAAGAAGATCCTTCAGCTGGATGGCATTCGCGGGCTGGCCATTCTCATGGTCTTCTTTCATCATTCCCTGAGGATCAAGCTCCTGTGGATGGGTGTGGACCTGTTCTTCATCCTCTCTGGATTCCTGATTACAGGCGTTTTGCTGAACGCAAAAGGGAAGAGCCTTGGATCCTATATCGGACAGTTCTACGCGAGGCGTGTCCGCCGGATCATGGTTCCATACTTCATCACCCTGGTCCTGGTGAGCCTCATCTTCGGCGTGGCGTGGATGCGCCACTGGTATCTTTACGTCTTCCTGACCAACCTTCTGCTTCCCCTGCACATTCCCCATCCCGTCGCCTTCGATCCGTTGTGGTCGCTGGCGGTCGAGGAGCAGTTTTACTTCGTCTGGCCGTTCGCGGTATATTTTCTGAGTGAGCGCCGGCTGAAGTGGTTTGCGATCTTCCTGATCGCGCTTGCTCCCTGCCTGCGCTTCGGCCTCCATTTTCATCAGCACTGGCCCATCTACACACTGCTTCCTTTCCGGATGGATCTTATGGCCGTGGGGGGGCTGCTGTGCGTGGCCTATCGGAACGCGCGCCCTCTGCTAGAGCGCTGGGGAGTCACAATCGGCATCATCTCGGTAGGCATTGGCCTCTGCGGGTTACTGGAGCTTTCCCGGATCGGAGTCACGACCTACGGCAATACCCGTCTGGGAAATCTTCTGATCTACGAATGCTCCCTGCTGATGTGCACGGGAATCATGCTCTGGGCACTCTCGGGAAAGGGTGTAGGTGTTCTTTGCCTCAGACCGTTCACTTACATTGGAACGATCAGCTACTCCATGTACCTCGTTCACATGGGAGTTCTGACCCTCCTGGGACAGCATCTTCCCGCAGCCGCTACGACGGTGATTGGCCTGGCCATCACCGTGTCGTATGCCTCGATCTCCTGGTATCTGATTGAAAGTCCGCTCCTGAATCAGGCGCGGAAGAGCAGGGTCCCGCACCCGGTCTAGGGCAATTCCACTGTTGCCATAGGCGTACGGGCGGGCATATTTCAGGAAGAAGAAGGGCTTCTTAGCTCAGCGCGGTCTGGGCGAACTTCCGGACCATGGCCAGCAGGAGCCGCCGGTCGTTTTCCCCCAGGTTGGCGGAGTAGCGCTGCACCTGGGTCAGGAAGCGGATCTCGTCCTCCTTGAGGTGGAGCGAGGACATCTCCTTGCTGACGATCTCTTCGGCGAAGAACTCGGCCAGTTGCAGGTCCAGGGCGCGCGCGATCTTCTGCAGGGTCTCGAGCGAGGGGATGGTGTGGCCGTTTTCGACGCGCGACAGGTAACAGCGCAACAGCCCGGTCCGCTTCTCGATGTCGCCCTGCGACATGCCCTTCTGGAGCCGGTAACCCCGGATCGTGCTCCCAATATTCATTGCGATCGAAAGAGTCTCGGTCGACTCGTTCTCTATCTCAGCAGGAAGTGTTTGCATAGAGGCCATTAGCCACAAAGTAAACAGGTCTAACCCCGCGGTCAATCCCTAACTTTGGTGGAAGCTTACACTTGCGTACCAGCCGAGGTTCGTCACCAGCAAGATGACGTCGGGAAGCTGAAGGTTTACTTGAACCCGGAGGAGGAATGGAACCAATTACAGCAACAGAGTTTCGTCTCGTTATCGGACGGAGGTAACTTCCTGGCTCCGCATCCGTTCCAGTTCGTATTTGACTCAAAAGAGAGGTGATGGTGCCCGGCTTCGCGCATGCAGGCACCGTCTTGAGGCATGTGGATGAGGGGCCCTGATCTCAGCCCATGTACATTCCACCGTTGACGTCGAGGGTGTGGCCGGTGATGTAGGCGGCCTCTTCGGAGGCGAGGAAGGCGACGGCGTAGGCAACCTCGGTATCGGTTCCGACGCGGCCCAGGGGGATGTACTGGGCGTTCATCTTCTTCTGCTCCTCGGTGAGGACGGCGGTCATGGCGGTCTCGATGAAGCCGGGGGCGACCGCGTTGACGGTGATGGTGCGGCTGGCGAGCTCGCGGGCGAGAGACTTGGTCATGCCGATCAGCCCGGCCTTGGAGGCGGCGTAGTTGGCCTGTCCGGCCTGTCCGGTCTCGCCGACGACGGAGGTGACGTTGATGATGCGGCCCCAGCGGTTCTTCACCATGGAGGACATAACGGCCTGCGAGAGCAGGAAGGCTCCAGTGAGGTTGGTGGTGAGGACGTCATCCCAGTCGGCGCGCTTCATCCTCATGGCGAGCATGTCGCGGGTGATTCCGGCGTTGTTGACCAGGATCTCAACCTTGCCGAAGTGGGCGATGACAGCTTTTGTGCATTCCTTGATGGAGATCTCGCTGGCGACGTCGAGAGCGAAGGCTTTGGCGGTTCCCCCTGCGGCGGTGATCTCTGCTTCGACACCGGCGAGCTTTTCTACATTTCTGGCGGCGAGGGCGACCTGGGCTCCTTTACGCGCGAGTTCGAGGGCGATGGCGCGGCCGATGCCCTGGGATGCTCCTGTAACGAATGCAATGCGATTGTTGAGATTACTCAAATCATTCTCCGGAGTTGAATTGCTCCAATGCTCTTTCGGCCTGCCGCAGAGAGAGGATATTTCCCGTCAGCAGGAGCAGAAGGAAGCCAAGACCGATCAGGCGTGGCGCCAACGGTCCACCCCTAGTTTCCCATATGCCAAAGCAGGCCAGCGCACTTATCGCCATGATGCGGATCCTAGAGGAACGAATCGTGCTCTTCATCTGATCCAGCAAAACGGGTATGGCCTGTGACGCTTCAAGCCGAGGCTGATCCTTTGCGGCGACCTGAAACAACTTCCAATAGCGCAGGAAGGGGAAGATCATGAGCAGAACGGCGAGGACGGCGAAGCTCTGAGGCGACAGCTTGCCAAACACCATTGCGAGTGACAGCAAAACGAGAAAACAGCAGAAGACGGCAAAGATAATCCAGAACGCTTTGGGGAGCTGCGTGCTCATGTTTGCCTCATAGGAAAGACAGTTCAAAGCTACGTTAGCAAATTCCACCGGACGGCGCGGTATCCTTGGCCTGTCATGCCAGATCATTCCTCCAAGTCCCCTACAGCTGCGATGGTGTCGAGCGAAACCGATGTTTATGCGATCCACGGGGCCGACCCCGAGGTTCTGGCCTATGCGATGGCGAAGTACTCGCGTTCGGCGCTGACCATGAAGGAGTCGCTGGTGGAGATCAGCGCCCAGCGGGCTGAGCAGTTTCTGAATACCTTCTACTTCCAGTATGGCCATCGCTCCATCGCCGACCTCGCACACATTCCTTTTGCGATCGAGCGACTGAGCCTGCTGGCGGCCATCGAGCTGGTGGACGAGCAGCGCTGGGATGGGCAGGAGCGCTCCACGCGTTACCAGGACTTCCGCCGTTCGGGCTGGTACACGCCCGAACTCGGCGCGCAGACACCGGCCTATACCGCGGCGGTGGAGGCGCTGTTTGTTGCCTACCAGAGGGTGAGCGCGGGAATGCTGGAGGGGCTGAAGGGGGCGATTCCGCGTCCGGAGGAGATGAAGCCGGATGCCTACGAACGGACCCTGAAGGCCCGCGCCTTCGACGTGGCCCGGTATCTTCTGCCGTTGGCAACGAACACGTCCCTGGGCCAGATCGTCAATGCGCGCACGCTCGAGACGCAGGTCTCGCGGCTGTTGACGAGCCCGTTCGCGGAGGTTCGCGGGATCGGCGAGAAGCTGCGTGTCGCGGCGACCGAGCCGGCCTGGAACGTCTTCCACGCCGATGCCCAGGTGCTGTGCGACGAGATAGGCTCCGTCGACGGAAATTGCGCGTATCGCGCGACCGAGATGTTGATGCGTCCGGTCAAGACGGCTCCAACGCTGGTGAAGTACGCGACGCCGAATGCGTATCTGGCGGAGAGCCGCAAGGAGCTCGCTGCCGCTGCGACAGAGTTAATGAACGGGCAGGCAATCGACTCCGCTCCGGTGGTAGACCTGCTGGATGACTCCGAACCGCTCGAGGTGGAGCTTGCGACCTCGCTGCTCTATCCCAACTGCCACTATCCGTATCGTCAGCTTCGCTCGAATGTGGCTGCGCTCACCTCCGCCCAGAGAGATGAACTGATCGCTCTGGGAACCAAGCACCGCGGTCGTCACGACGAACTTCTGCGCGCCTTCTCGG
Organism: Edaphobacter sp.; assembly: GCA_035316475.1. GTDB lineage: Bacteria > Acidobacteriota > Terriglobia > Terriglobales > Acidobacteriaceae > Edaphobacter. Next base: position 6,662 of record DATHJA010000236.1, read on the forward strand.
CTGGGCAGGGGTTCCGCTTCGATATCCTGATGGACATCGGCGGTTTCCGCGACATGCACCGTCACCGCCGCTGCGTACAGCTTCTGCAGGGTTACACCGACGCGCACGGCTACGAGGAACCGGTCTGCCCAGGGCAGCCGACCCTGGCCGAGGCCGGGATCGAGGACGAGTACAACGCGGCGATGGAGGCTGCATTTGCGGCGTACCGCTCACTTCGCGACTCGGGCGGGCCCGAGGCTGCGGAGTCGGCACAGTACCTTCTGCCGCTGGGGACGCGCTGCCGGTCGATGTTCAAGATGGACTTCGCCGAGGCGTTTTACATCTCCGAGCTGCGCTCAGGAGTGGTAGGCCACTTCAGCTACCGGCGCGTGGCGTGGGAGATGTACAAGGCTGTGGCAGAGCGGCACCCCGCGCTGGCAAAGCACTTCCGCATCGAGGATGTGAACCAGCCCGTAGACCTGTTGAAACGTTAGTATCCGCAAGGAGGATACTGTCATGATCATTCGCTTCTGCGCTCTACTTCTTACCCTCACACTGCCGGTAGCGATGGTGGCTCAGACAACTGCGCCGCAATCCGCGGAGACATCGGCCCAGGTAGATCCGGCAAGAGTCTACGGCAACATGATCCGGACTGCCGAACGTGCTGTCGTCGGCCTGGCG
>DATHJA010000237.1:0-5817 GCA_035316475.1 Edaphobacter sp.
AAGGTGACGCCGCACCAGCTCGAGATCAATCTGGGGCCACAGAGCCTTCAGCCGTGCCTCGTCGACGAGGACGCGTGCCTCAAGGAACTTATGTTCGAGGCTGAAGACGATGATGCCCGCGTTGATAAACTCACCGCGCTCCACGCGAGGCACCACGCGCACGACGGCGTAATCAAACGAGCTCGGCACGGGCACGGTTGGCCTCCTCTCGAAACTTCGCGGATGCCTTGAGCCTGCGCGCGAAGAAGTCTGCATACACTCTGCGCTTCTCCGCTGCGCTCAGGCCGTCCTCTTCGCGCAGCAGCCACTTGTCCGGAATTTCTTTGAGGATTGCCTCGATCTTTTCCGGCGTCAGAGCCATCTTCGCTCGCTCGTCGGCCTCTGCGAGCGACGTGGCCCAGGGCAGCAGCACATGATTCCTGATCTCGCGGAACGGCGATTCGGCGCGCGCCAGCATCGTCTCCCAGTCGTGCTGAACGTAGATCGCAGCTCCATGGTCGATGAAGTAGAGCTCCTTGTGCCAGCACAGCAGGTTCGCGTTGCGCGGTGTGCGATCCACGTTCATCACGAAGGCATCGAACCACACCGCCATCGAGGCCGTCGCAGCGTCGGCCGAGTCTCCCGCTGCGGGGTCGAACATCGTCGAGCCGGGAAGATAGTCGAGCGCCAGATTCAGTCCGACGCTCGCCTTCAGCAGATCGCGAATCTCCTGGTCGGGCTCGTTGCGGCCCAGCGCAGCGTCCACTTCGATGAAGACAAGCTCCGGAACATTCAGCCCCAGCTCGCGTCCGATCTCGCCGGCCACCAGCTCCGAAACGAGAGCCAGTGGGCCCTGCCCCGCACCGCGAAACTTCAGCACATACAGGCCAAGGTCATCGGCGGCGACGATTGCCGGAAGGCTTCCTCCCTCGCGCAACGCCGTGACATACTGGGTCGCTCTAACTGTCCGCAGTCGCATTCCTTCAAGTGTAGCGGCTTCGTTCAAGCGCTTTATTGGCCTGCTGCTGTCTTTGTTCCCTTGGTCTCGAACTCCACATTCATCCACGTCTTCAGTGCGTCCAGGCTCTCCTCGCGTCCCAGGAAGTCGTGCACCAGCAGGGCTGCGGGCTTCGTTGCTCCCGGCTCCAGCACCGTCCTGCGATAGCGCATGGCCGCGGGGCCCTCCAGCAGGTTCGCCTTATCGAACTTCGAGAAGAAGTCCACCGCGATCACCTTGTCGAGCATGTAAGTGTAGTAGTTCGACGAGTAGCCGGTCAGGTGCGTAAAGCTTGCAAACAAGTGGGTGCCGTCGACGAAGGTCAGCTTCGAAAAGCGCTCGAAGTCCGAGCGCCACAGAGCGTCGAAGTCGATCTCGGCCGGAGGGCGGTTGTGCACCTGCAGGGAGTAGGTCGAGTACAGCAGTTGTGCCTGCACCCAGCGTCCGCGGCCATAGGCGCCGGCCGCGTTCATCTTCTCCACCAGCGTGGCAGGAATCACCTCTCCTGTCTTGTAGTCCTTCGCAAAGGCCGACAGGATGCCCCGGTCGCGGAACATCTCCTCGAGCATCTGCGAGGGAGCCTCGACGAAGTCTCCCTCCACGTTGAAGCCTCCAGCGTTTGCCCACTGCCCCTGGCCGCCGAGGATGTGGTGCATCAGGTGGCCGAACTCGTGGAAGAAGATGACGACATCGTTGTACTCCATCAAACCCGGATCGCCTTCGATGCCGCCGGGAAAGTTGCAGATCAGGCCACCCTCGGGAAGTTGCCTGCCCTGGATGCCGGGCACGATGGGGGTCGAAGAGAACCACTTGTCCTTGCCATCGCGCGGGTGCATGTCCAGATAGATACGACCGACCTTGCGATGGTCGCTGCCAACGGCATCGTAGACGTCGTAGACAGAGACCGACGGATCCCACGTCTTCGCATCCGGTACCGCCTTGAATTCGACATGGAACAGACGCGCAGCCGTAGCCAGGATGCCCTCCTGTACCTGGGTATAGGGAAAGTAGGGCCGCACGGTCTGCGCGTCGAAATCGTACTTCGCGCGGCGGTACTGCTCGGCCCAATAGCTTCCATCCGAGGCCGGAATCGAGGTAAGGCCGGGCTCCTGCGTCTTGGCGTAAGCAAACAGCAGATCGTATTCCTTGTCCGCGATGGGGCGCGAAGCATCGTCCACTTCTTTGAGGAACGTCTTCAGCTTATCGGCCGAGCCCATCATCTGGTCGGCCGTCGCCAGATCGGCAAAGGTCTTGTAGCCGAGCGTGGTCGCCAGCTCCTGCCGCGCCTCCAGGATGTTCTTCAGCACGGCGACGTTCTTCGGGTACGCCCTCTGGTTATAGGCGACGTACATTCGCTTGCGCAGATCGGCGCTCTTGGCGAAGTTGAACACCGGCGTCGAGTCGGGCGAATCCGTGTTGAGGGTATAGGTCCCGTCCGGGCCCGGTTTGTGGCGCGCAATGTAGTCCTCAGGCAGGCCGTTGAGCTCCGCCTTCGTCGCTTTTACCTCGATGCGGCCATCGGCCACGTTGCGCCCGAAGACCAGCGTGGCTTCGGTGATCCTGTCCTGCAGCTTGCGAATCTTATCGCGCGTGGCATCATCCTTGTCCACGCCGGCCAGGCGGTACTCCAACAGGGCTCGCTCGAGGTAGTGCTTCGTCGCTGGATCGTTCTGGGGCAGCGGAATCGCGGCCAGGGCTTTGTACACCGCCTGATTCAGGCTAAGGTCCGTACTCGCCGAAGAGACCTTGGCCACCAGCTCCTGTCCCTTGTCGCGCAGCGGAGCCGCATCTCCCACGGCGTACATCAGGTACGCCTCGTTGCCGGCCAGCGCAAGCTCGTTCTGAGCATCGTCGTAGGCTCGCAGGGTATTCTCCACCGTTCGCGCACCCTTCACGGCGACCAGACGGTCGAGATCGGCCTTCTCCCCGGCCAGCCGCGCGTTTACCCATGTCTCGAGTGCGGCTGGATCAGCACCTCCAGTCCATGCGTGAAGTGGGTCCTGGGCGATCACCGCCCCTGACGCAAGCAGGAGCGATGCTCCACAAGCAGCGGCGCGCAAAAGAGACATTCGAGCAGAAATCATGAAACCTCCTCAGGGGACAACAGGAAGGCGACAAGGATAAAGTTGTACCCGGAACTACTACCCTAACCGCACGGCTCTTCAACCATAAAGGATTTTCTTCATGGCTTCATCAGCAGATCTCGCTCGCGTGATTCACCAGGAGACGGAGCTCCGTCTCCCCCAATTCGACTACGAGGACGCCTGGCGGCTGGGGACTCTGCTGCGCGACCTAGCAGTAGCCCGCAAGCACGCGCTGGTCATCGACATCCGGCGCTTCGGACGCCCCAACCAGCCACTCTTTTACGCCGCACTCGGCGGCACCACACCCGACAACGCGCGCTGGGTCGAGCGCAAATCTAACGTCGTCGCCCGCTTTCATCGCAGCTCCTACCAGTTGGGTCTCTATCTGGCGCAGAGCAACATCACCTTCCACGAAAAGTACTCTCTTGACGACGCCGACTACGCCACGCACGGCGGAAGCTTCCCTCTGCATGTCATCAACACCGGGGTGATCGGCGCGGTCACGGTCTCGGGTCTTCCCCAGCGCGAAGACCACAACCTCGCCGTGGAGGCGCTGTCACGCTTCCTCGATCGCGATCCGGATGCTCTGAGGCTGCCTTAAAATCTGAGGCTGTCGTAAAAAATAGATCCCACCTTGGCCGCGGTTTATCGCGGCCAAGGTGGGGCACCCAGCAACTTTCCGTTCAGCAATCTACTGTGCAGCGGCAGCATGCTCGTGTTGCGTCTTCTGGGCCGCAGCCGATTTGATCCACTCCCCGGCCACCTGGCGCGTGGGAACGTTCATTCGGTTCCACAGGTTGATCAAGGCGATGTTCAGGGTCAGGGTGCCGAGCGCCTTCTCGTCGTAGTGCTGCGCCGCCTCGAACCACACATCGTCGGGAACAGGGTCGGTGCGGTCCGCGATCCGGGTCGCCGCTTCGGTAAGGGCAAAGGCAGCCCGCTCCGCCGGGGTGAAGTACGGAGCGTCGAACCACGCGCCCACGGCGATGATGCGCTCGTCGGTCTCGCCGATCTGCCGAAGCGTCCGCGCGTGCATGTCCACGCATACGCTGCAACCGTTGATCTGGCTGGCGCGCATGTAGACAAGTTCCAGCGTGCCGGCTGGAATGCCGTTGTCCTGCTTGGCTGCCGCGCCGAGCGCAAACAGGGCCTGCATCGCTTCGGGCGAAAGACTGGCGGGAATGGGGATTCTCGGTTTCATGATTCAGGTTCTCCTTCGTATTGCGGTTTGCGGGCGAGCGCAGGCCCGCCGCCGACGCAACTCCCCCTTCGCTGTCACATCGGGCAGGAGAGGTTCGTCATCATCGTGACGGGCCGGATCGCGAGAGTGTGACCGGCATAGATTGGTTAAGGTGCGAGGACTCGGACAGTGCAGGGACAGGATTGGCTGGCGGAGCGGTTTGAGGAGAACAGGGGACGCCTGCAGGGTGTTGCGTACCGCATGCTCGGCTCGCTGAACGAGGCTGAGGACGCGGTGCAGGAGTCGTGGTTGCGGCTGAGCCGGTCGAATTCCGGCGAGATTGAAAACCTGGCCGCATGGCTGACGACGGTAGTCAGCCGCGTGTGTCTCGACATGCTGCGGTCGCGCAAGACGCGCCGTGAGGAGTCGATGGAAGAGCAGGTCTTCGAGCCGGCAGCGGTGGCGGCATCCTCGACCGACCCGGAGCGCGAGGCCGTGATGGCGGACGCCGTAGGGGTCGCGCTGCTGGTAGTTCTCAACCGGCTGACTCCGGCCGAGAGGCTGGCGTTTGTACTGCACGATATGTTTGCGGCGTCGTTCGAAGAGATCGGCAGCATCATGGGGCGCTCGACGATGGCGGCCCGGCAGCTTGCCAGCCGGGCGCGGCGCAGGGTGCAGGGAGCTCCAGCGACTCCGGAGGCGGAGCTAAACGGACAGCGCACTCTGATTGCAAAGTTTTTGGCGGCTGTGCGCGCGGGAGACGTTTCCGCCCTGGTGGCCGTGCTCGATCCCGAGCTTGTGGTGCGTATCGATGAGGCCTCTGTGTTGCCGGACGGTCAGAGAGAGGTCCGCGGCGCCGAGGTCTGGGCCCGCCAGGCGATTGCCGTCTCGAGGGGGGCGCGTTTTGTGCAGCCGGTTCTGGTGGATGGCGTTCCCGGGGTCGTGCTGGCTCCCCACGGGAGGCTGATGCGGGTTCTGCGGTTTACGTTCGCGGAGGACCGGATCGTGTCCATCGACATCGTTGGCGATCCGGAGGATCTGGGCCGGATGGATCTTGCGGTTCTCGGCGAATGAGCAGCGGTTGCTATTCGCTCGGGGGCTGTTCGTCCGCTCAGGGCTGCTTTTCTGCTCAGGGCTGTTTGTCTGCCTCGGCGATGGCGAGGTTGGCGCGGTCCTTGCGGAAGAAGCCGTTGATCTCCTCGTAGGGGGTGATTTCGTCGAGGCCGGCCATGGAGTTTTCGCGGGCGATTCCCTGGGCTGCGGCGATGAAGCCGGTCCATGCGGCCCGGGCCAGCGCCGAGCCGGTGCTGACGCGGCGGACGCCGAGTTGCTCGATCTGGGACAGCGAGAGCGGGGCGCTCGAGGAAACGAGGACGTTGACCGGCAGAGGGTGCGCCGCTTTGACGATGGCCTCGATCTCGGGGCGGGTGTGGGCTCCGGGGGCGTAGAGGACGTCGGCTCCGGCGACGGCGTAGGCTTCGAGGCGGCGGAGGGCCTCGCGAAGTGGCTCGGGGTGGCCGGTGAGGAAGGCCTCGGAGCGGGCGGTGAGCAGGACGCCGGAGTGGCCGATGGCCTCC
>DATHJA010000238.1:0-4086 GCA_035316475.1 Edaphobacter sp.
GGCCTCGGCTGATCCAACCACGTAATACCTGTGTAATAGCAAGACGAGCATATCCATTGTTTGCAATAAATTGTGTCGGATAGCGAACAAAACATTTCTTTTTAAAGTCGTATAGTCACACACATCGGCAATCCATCTTGCCGATTCTCGTCAGAGACGTAATCTTTCCCCGCTTTTTTGGCGGTCCGTTACGAACTGATGTAAGGGACCGCGTCCTATGTCGCCCGAAAATTTTCTACTTTTCGCTCTGTCGCCGGAGAGCCGCAAATTCCTCGTGTCCCGATCGACGCCAGTGGCGCTGCCACTGCGAAAAGTGCTGTATGTAGCCAATGAGACGCCGACGCATGCCTACTTTCCGACTTCGGGTCTGGCCTCGATCGTGACGTCGATGGTGGATGGAGCGACCGCGGAGGTGAACTTCGTCGGACGTGAAGGCGTTGTGGGAGCCTTTCATCTGCTGGGTCCCGCGGAGGTCCCGACGAACTGCTTTGTGCAGATGGAAGGCGCAGCGCTGAAGATCTCGATTGTCGATCTGAAGATGGCCTTCGAAGAGTCGGAAGAGATCCGGCAGCGAATTCTGGAGAATGTGCAGGAGCAGGCACTCACGGTTGCGCAGATTGCTGCCTGCAATCGGCTGCATGAGTCGCAGGAACGCCTGGCACGGTGGCTTCTGATGGCGCAGGATTGCACGCAGTCCGACGTGCTGAACATCACGCAGGAGTTTCTTGCAGAGATGCTGGGCTCGCGCCGGACGACGGTGACAGTGGTAGCGGGGGCGCTGCAGCGTAGTGGCTATATCGAATACCGCCGCGGCCATATCAAAATTCTCGATCGCAAAAGACTTGAGACGGCAGCGTGCGACTGTTACCGGGTAATCAAGCACCTGTACGACAGTCTCTATAAAGATGTCGCGGGCGCCGCTCTGAGAAATGGCGCGCTGAGGAATGGCGCGCATTAACACCTTTACTGCGGCGTGATGATGCCTCCTACGGGCAGGCTGGTGGGGAGGGCGGCTTTCTTCTCATTGGGGCGGCGGAGGTGCATGGCCTCGGCAGTCATGTCGGTGTATTTGAGGCCGGCTCCGGTGTTGAAGAGGACGACCTTGTCGGTGGGTTTGAGTTCGCCGGACTGTAGGAGCTGGTCGTAGGCAGCGGTGGCCGCGGCTCCTTCGGGGGAGAGAAAGATGCCCTCATTGCGGGCGTAGTCGAGGATGCTTTTAAGGATGGTCTCGTCGTCGCTGGCGATAGCCTTGCCTCCGGATTGCTGGAGAATATCGAGGATGATGGTGTCGCCGTAGGGCTTGGGGACGCGGAGGCCGGCGGCGAAGGTGTCGGCGTTCTGGAAGAACTCGCTTGCGGACTTGTGCTGGTCGAAGGCGGTGACGATGGGGGCGCAGCCGGAGGCCTGGAGGGCATACATCTTGGGACGTTTGCCCCCCGTCTTTGAGATATCGACCCAGCCGAGAGCTTCCATCTCTTCGAAGGCCTTCCACATGCCGATTAGGCCTACGCCTCCACCGGTGGGATAGAAGACGGCGTCGGGGTAGGTCCAGTTGAGCTGCTCGACGAGCTCGTAGCCCATGGTCTTTTTGCCTTCGACGCGATAGGGCTCCTTGAGAGTGGAGATGTCGAACCAGACTTCGCTGGCGGGGGTGTTGGCTTCCTTCTGCTGCTTGATGCGCTCGCCGACGATGCGGGCGCAGTCGGAGATGAGGCCGTCGATGAGGTTGACGTCGGCTCCGTAGACGACGCCCTCAACATAGTTGGCGAAGGGAACGTCCTGAGGCATGAAGATGTGTGCGGCGATTCCAGCAGCGGCGGCGTAGGCGGCGAGGGCTCCGGCGGCGTTGCCGGCGCTGGGCACGGCGAGATGCTGGAGGCCGTAGTGTTTTGCCATGGTGACGGCGAGGCCGAGGCCGCGGGCCTTGAAGGTGCCGGTGGGGTTGGCGCCTTCTTCCTTGATGTAGAGGCCGGGGTAACGTTTGCTATGGATCATCGGCGTCCAGCCTTCGCCCAGGGTGACGGGGGTTACGTCGGGCAAGACGGAGGAGTAGCGCCACATACCGAGGCTGGCAGGGCTAGCTGCGGCGCGGGTGGCGATGTCTTCGCGCTTCGCTGTGCGCTTGAGGGCGTCCATGTCGTAGCGGACGTAGAGAGAGCCGGCGCACTGGGGGCAGAGGGTTTGTGGGGTTTCAGCAGAGACGTGATTGTGGCAGCGGGAGCATTCAAGGAAGGCGACGCGAGGCATATTTCGATGCTACTAGAGACGATCACCGAGAGAGGAATGCGCTCCGGTCGCAGGGGCACTTTTTATAGAGCGAACATCGACCGATGCGAGAATGGAGGGATGAGTAGTCGGCGAGTGCGCATGATTGCGGTGGACGTGGACGGCACGCTGCTGGGTCCGGATGGACAGGTGAGCGCGAGGAATCTTCGAGCGCTGAAAGCAGCCGAGGAGGCTGGCGTGGAGGTAGTGGTCGCGACCGGACGGCGACACAGCTATGCGATGCGGGTGTTGCGTGGACTGGGACTGCGCGAGGAGAACGGGCTGATCAGCTCGAACGGCGCGGTGGTACGGACGATTGGGGCACGGCTTCTGGAGCGGACGCTGCTAAAGCAGGAAACCGCGGAGTGGCTGGTGGGGCACATGGGAGAGTTCCGGCGCTCGCTGCTGATTACGTTTGACCGGGTGCAGCCGGACGGCGAAGACACGCACGGGGCGTTGGTCGTGGAGGAGATGGACGAGCTGAACGGCAGTATCGCGAAATGGATGGCGGCGAATGAGCCTTATATCGAACGTGTGGTGCCGATGGAGGATGCTCTGGGGCGCGAGGGCCTGATCCAGATGATGCTGTGCGGCACGATCGAGCGGATGCGAGAGGCGCAAGCAAGACTGCTGGCTGACCCGAAGGTTCTGGGCGTGGGGCTGAAGCCACAGCGAAGACATGAAGATGCAGACGGACCGTCGTTGGTCGAAGCGGCGCTGCACCGGACCGAGTATCCGGAGCGGGATCTGAGTATTGTGGACATTCTTCCTGCGGGGTGCAGCAAGGGACGGGCTCTGCTGGATCTGGCGCAGGAGCGTGGCGTAGCGCGGGAGGAGATTCTGGCCATTGGGGATAACTGGAACGATGTGCCGATGCTTGAAGCGGCAGGAAGTGCGGTGCTGATGGCGAATGCTCCGGAGGATCTGAAGGCGGCCGGGTTGGCGCAGGGATGGGCGGTAGGGGCTCATTACGCAGAGGATGGTGTGGCGGTTGCGGTGGAGGCGGCACTGGCGGGGGAGCTGCTTGGGACGCGGTAAGAGTAGCGATGGTAGGCTTTAGGGATGATCCGCTCCGTTCTTCGTCGAGGAGTTGCAATTTCGTTCGTGGCGGCGGCGATATGTCCGTTGGCGCACGCGGCGGAGCATGTGACGTTGAAGAATGGATTTGAGCTGGACTGTGTGCGGCGGGAGGTTGTGGGCGACCGGATGCGGTTGTATCTGGCAAACGATTCCGCCAATTATCTCGACGTAGCGGTGGACACGATCGTACGGGTGGAGATGGTTCCTGATCCGCCGCCTGTAGCTTCGACGGCTGCCCCCGCGATAACGAACAAACAGCAGCCTTCAGCAGCAACGGTATTGACCGGTGAGGAGATGCACACGATGCTGTCGCATGCCGGGGGCGAGCACAATATCGATGCGGACCTGCTGGCCAGCGTGGTGAGAGCCGAGAGCGGCGGTCATGTAAGAGCGGTCTCGCGCGTGGGTGCGCAGGGGCTGATGCAACTGATGCCGAAGACTGCAGGAGAGCTCGGTGTGGAAGACGCGTTTCGGCCGGAGGAGAATATCTCCGGGGGAACGGCTTATCTGGATCAGCTGCTGACTCGCTACCACGAGAATGTGGCCCTGGCGCTGGCGGCTTATAACGCGGGTCCGGCGGCGGTGGACCGGTATCACGGCATTCCGCCTTATCGGGAGACCCGGGCCTACGTGGCGCGGGTGATCCGCGAGTTCAACCGGCGCAAACGGATGGCCGCGGCGGACGAACAGGTAGCGCGGGCCCGATAGAACGACAGACTTTCAGGAAGAGGCGGAGCGGTC
>DATHJA010000239.1:0-8364 GCA_035316475.1 Edaphobacter sp.
GACGCGATCGTCCTTGACGAATTCCACGAGCGCCACCTTGACAGCGATCTTGCGCTGGCACTTCTGAAGCGTCTCCAACGCACCCGGCCGGAGATACGCATCGTTGTAATGTCGGCCACGCTCAATGCGGCGCCGATAGCGCGATACCTTGATAACTGTCCAGTCCTTCGATCCGAGGGGAAGCTGTTTGAATTGTCGGTTAGGCATCTGCCTTATTCCCCTGAACCGCTTCACGTTCAAATAAGAAAGGCTGTGGAACTGCTGAATGCTGGGCAGCCCTCCGGCAGTATTCTCGCTTTCCTTCCTGGCATTGCGGAGATTAGGCGAACGATGCGCGAGTGTGAAACGATCGCTCACCAAACGGGCCTGCTTGTTCTGCCCCTGCATGGAGATCTATCACCCGCCGAGCAGGACCGCGCCGTGCTGCCGTCTGCGGAAAGAAAACTCATCCTCGCGACGAATGTTGCTGAAAGCTCTGTGACTGTCGAAGGAGTGACCGCGGTTATCGATAGTGGTCTGGCGCGCATCGCAACCTACTCGCCCTGGACTGGACTGCCGACGCTGCAGGTCGGCCGGATCAGCAAGGCGTCCGCAACGCAACGAGCCGGACGAGCAGCCCGCACTGCACCCGGCCAGGTAATGCGCCTCTATTCCGAAAAAGATTATTTGCTCCGACCGGAGCACGATACTCCTGAGATCGCACGAGCCGATCTCTCACAGCTTCTACTCAACATTCGGGCGATGAAGATCGCGCATCTCGATGATCTCGATTGGCTGGATGCTCCGCCCACGGAGAACGTTGAGAGCGCTGAGTTGCTGCTTGATCGCCTTGGAGCGGGCGGCGGAATGGAGCAACAACTCGCACGGTTTCCTTTGTCTCCCCGCTTGTCTCGCATCCTGGTCGAAGCATTGGATCGAGGCGTCGGAGAGGATGGATGTCTTGCCGCGGCACTGCTCGGCATGGGTGCACACAGTGAAAAGAATGATCTGCTAGCTGCCATGGAGTTGCCTCAGGAGTATCGTTTGCGGCAGCACACGGAACAACTGATCAGGATGGCTCGACCACCAAAACAAACTCGCCATGATGATGAGGCATTGCTGCTCTCCGTACTGGCTGGTTTTCCTGACCGTGTAGCCCGGCGGCGGACGGGCAATCAGGTGCTGCTATCGACAGGTATCTCGGCCGAGGTGGCCGGCGAGGCGCCACCCTATGAATTTATGCTCGCTCTCGATGCAGAAGATCGCCAGGAAAATCCATTGCCGCTCATCCGCATGTTCGCGCGAGTTGAGCCGGAGTGGCTGCTTGATCTCTTTCCTGACCGCATTCAGGAAAGGTCGAGTGTAGCCTGGAATCGCATCACAGAGCGGGTTGAGAAAGTAAGTACGTTACTCTACGACAACCTGATCATTGAGGAGTCGCGAGGCGCGGCGCCTGAGACAGAAGCGGCTGACTTGCTCGCTCAGAAGGCATTCGAGATAGGCATAGATCACTTCGTAGAAAAGTCGGATCTGGAATGCTTCCTGGCTCGATTGGGCTTCGCGCGACTTGAGTCACCTGATCTCTTCCAAACTCTGCGTAATCTGTGTGTGGGACTTCAAAGCTTTGGGGATCTAAGAAGTGTCTCTCGCGATTTCATCCCACTGCTGGAAGAGAAGGTAAACAGGAAACTCCTCAATGAGATCGCCCCTCTCAGTATTCGCCTGAAGAATGGACGTCAGACCAAGATCCACTACGAAGAAGGCAAACCACCATGGATTTCATCCCGCCTGCAAGATTTCTTCGGAATGCAGGAAACTCCACGGATCGGTCCGGACAAGACACCGCTCGTCATCCATCTTCTCGCTCCAAACCATCGCGCGGTACAAACAACAACAGACCTTGCTGGATTCTGGAAGCGCCTTTACCCACAGGTCCGACGGGAACTGATGCGCCGCTATCCGCGACATGAGTGGCCAGAGATGCCGTATGTGCAAGGCCCTCAGAACAAATAGACCAACATAAGCGCGCCCCCCAGATGACATCCAGATGTAATTTGTAGCTTGGTGCTAACTGGCCCTTCCCCTTTAGAGTGTTAACGTCCGTTTTTCACAGGGCCGCGTATACGATAACTGAACTCAATAAATCGCCTCATCGAGTACAACGGGACCATCCAAGCCCGAAGGATACAACGGCGTCTTTTCACTAAATTTGTGCACGTTCGTCTCCGTCAATCGCTTCTCCGGCGGCAGCCCCGCATCGCCAATCAAGCGGTTCGGCCACAGATTAATGATCTTGATCTCGAGCGCATTCTCACCCACACGCACAGAGTTCGTGATGTCGATGTGTGCAGGCTTCGTCCACACCACACCAACGTCCCTGCCGTTCAGGCGCACCGAGGCCACTTCGTGAACCTCCCCAAGATCAAGCATTATTCGCGAGCCCGGCTTGGGTGCAGCCACAAGCGTAAAGCTCTTCGTATAACGCGCCGCGCCCGAATAGTGTTGAATCTCCCACTCTGGCCGCTTCGTCCAGTCCACCAGCGAGTCGAACGTCACACTCGCAGGCCCGCCCCACTTCGGATCGAACGCCACCCGCCAGGATCCCTTCAACTCCTGCAATTGATGAAGCTCCGGATAGTTCGACTGCGACATGCCCGCAACGCGTCTTGAGATCGGCCTGCGAAACACCACGAACACCGACCCGCGCGGCCCAAACTCCAGCGGCACCGTCGTCCTTCCATCGGTCTGCGTAAACGACCGCGCATCACGAATCTCACCCGTCACCGAATCCCACAATTCAGGCTGCCTTCCCCCAATCCGAAACGTAGCCGCTATCTTTTCCTCTGTGTCCCACCTGCTCGCCACAAAGTAGATATCCACGTTCCCCGCTCGCCGATGAATCCAGTCGATCGTCCCTCTGTGGCTCAACCCGCTGTATTCAAAGTCAGGCCGCAGCTTCAACGCGCGCAAAGCCTCTTCAGCGCGCCCGCTGAAGATCTTGCCGTCTTCAAATCTGTCGCTCCAGAGTTCGGCCACCATAGCATCGAACTCGCTCCTCGCTTCGGCACGTAGTACGCGTCCCGCAATTCCCGCCGGCTTCGGCCCCACTACTGTCGCGCCTCCACGCACCAGCCCCGCGATCTTCATCAACGCTTCGGGAGTCATCGGCGTATTTGCAGGCAGCACCATCATTCTGTAACTCATCCCATCCGGCAGCGTCAGCCTTCCATCCCGCACCGTCAGCCGATGTAGCAGAGCATCCAGGTTGATGTTGTCGTGATCGTATCCTTCAGCCGGAAGTGCAGGCTCTGTCTTCCTCTGCTCGATCTGCCCGATACCATCGCCGCGATAGTAAAGCGCATCTGCGACAAACAATCCCTGTTGCAACAGAAACGCGGTGCGCCCGAGGTACGCGTTGAACGCTGGAGTCTCATCCCACCATGTCGTGTTGCGGCTGTAGTGAGTACCGGCGAAATACACATAGCCCGGCTTCGCCGTCACCGAAGGCGACTGGCTGTAGTTGTGCACCACAATCAAATTGCAGCCATCCGCAAACCCCTGGTCGCCCGTGTTCTTCATCTCAAAGAATGAATCCTCCCAGTGCGGTCCCACCGATGTAAAGCTCTCGCACGCCAGCAAGCGTTTGCCATACACATGCCCCGCGCTCGCAGTGTCGCGCATTAGAAATCTACGATCCGGCGTAGACCGATGCGGCGAAGGCACCCAGAACTCGCCCATCGGAATCTCCACTCCGCTGATGTTCAGTTGCGGATCGAGTTGTCCCGAATTCGGTCCCGCCGCCTCCGAATAAAACTTGAGCCCATTTCGCTTCGCAATCTCACCAAGGTGCGTATAGTGGTTCTCCGCAATCACATCAGCAACGGTGCGATAGTAATCGCGTCGCACAGCCGACGCCTCGTCTGCATCACCCATCCGCTTGCCCGTCAATGCGGGTAGCCAGTGCACAAGATCGTATCCACTCAGCCGCGCAAACTCCGCCGGAAACAGCTTCGTCCACGTCGTCGGACCCGCCTCCCAGCTGTCGTCTTCAACGCCGTAAAGCCCCTTACGCTCCGTAGGAGTCATCTCGCTAAGCAAGTTGCCCATTGTCGCCTCCCACGTCTTGTCGAGAGCCTCGCTGCTCATGCCATCTGTGTACAATCCCCAGGCATTCCGCATCCCAGTGGGTTCGTACGCAAACCGCATCACCTTCCACGCGCCCGCGGGAGCATCCCACTTCAGTTTTCCGCTGGCATCTACCTTGTTCGTAAGATTGATCACATCGCCTTCGCCAAACGTCTCGCGATCCGGCACTGCTAGCACCGCAATCTCGTGCCGATACTTCGCAACATCCGGCAAAGTGAATCTCTCCGCCACCATCGAGCGAACCGCCTTGTCGCTCGGACGCATCGCGGTCTTCGGCTCGGCCAGCATCTCGTTAAACTGCACCGGCCCCTTTACCGCCGTCTCCGACCACACCAGCTTTTGCTGCGAAAACTCCAGCGGAATATCGCCCGAGGTGCTCGCAAGGCCGACCGTCACCACCAGCTTCACCCCAAGCCGGCCCGCCTCCTGCGCCGCCCACCGCACCAGTTCGCGCGACTCCGGCTGCCACGACGGCATCGGCCCGGAAGGAATCTCGCTGAAGTGCGCACCGGGAAAGTCTGTCGTTTTCACCTCGACATATCCCTTGTCGCCGAGCACCATCTTGCTCGCGCTCTGCATCTCGTCGCCCACACCGCTGTCATAGAGAATCGCGCCCTCGATCCCCTTCGCGTGCATCGCCTCAAGATCGGCCGTGATCGCAGCGCGATTCGACTTCACCCGCAGCCACATCCAGAACACCCACGGGCGCGCCGTCGCGGGAGGCGTGCGAAACCCTTCATCAAGCGAGGAAGACCGCTGCGCCACTGACCGCCGCTGGCCTGCGACATAAGGCGCCATACATACCGACAGCATCGTCGTCGCACAGACGGCAATACGCATTGACAGGGAGCAAGAGATATTCACCCTAACAGTCTATTTGCCTGCCCTCCCTGCTGCTCGCATGACATGCTCTTCAAACACGGCATCCCGCCAGTAGGTTTTTGGGCTGAAGGCCATGGGCCGGCGAAAATCACATCAGGGAATCAGAAGAGGTCTCAGGCCGATTCGCCGGTCGAGTCCGGTCGGACCCATGACGGAGTCCAGCGACTGCGGATGAGTGACGTAGCGAAGGTAAAATCCTACACGGCTGTTAATGTAGTCGCGTGAGTTGTCGACAGTGAAGAAACCACCTACATGCCAGTGCTCGGTCATCAGGTAGGAGCCTTCCGCTTCTATATTGTAGTTGGCGCCCACGTTGGTTTGTTCGGGCAGGTACGGATTGTTGTTCGCGATCTGCAGACCAGGGTCAAGCGGATAATACGCGGCGGCGTCTTCCTGGAAGGCCTGGAGCCCAATGGATCCGGCGGCGCGATAGTGCAATCGGGTGCCGTAGTGTCCTGCAAAGGTGATGGGGACATTGCTGAGCAAGTAGGCTCCGGGCGAAAAGTAGCCTCCATTGCCATAGGTGAACAGTCGCTGATTGTTGGCAAAGTGCATGCCGAAAAAATTCATTCCGAGGGTCAGCTTGCCATATTCCGGCTTCTCCCAGGCCGACCAGTAGGCTCCGGCGTAACCGTCGATGCGGGTGTTGGAGCGAATATGCCGGCCGGTGATGTATTGTCCGCCGCCGGCGATGTACCAGCCGGAGGAGGCATCCCCTCGATTGATCTGGAGGGAACCGGCATTGGCGATAACACCTCCCCAGATATTTCCCCTGTTATTCGGGGAGATGGAGCCAGGATCACGGAGTCCGGCATAGGAGAGTTGCGAGTCTTCGATGGGCTGCCGATCGAAAGTGAACGTCACGGGGCCCGCATCCGGCTGGATCAACAGACGTCCCGTGACATTTTCGACGAGGAAGCCGTGCGGCGTGTAGCCGACGGCAGCTCCGAAGCTTCGGGTTCTGAGCTGCAGTTCTCCGCCGATTCCAGCAGAGGACTGGGCATTGGCGACGGCTCCGGCCGGAAGTGTTCCAAGCTGAAAGGTCGCGTTGGAATCGGTGATGCCGCCCTGCAGGAGAGTGGGGTGGACAATGAGGGAGAGCCGCGCTCCATTGGCAATCATCGAAGACTGCTCAATATCGGCGGTGAAGATGGTGAGGCGATCGTAGCCCGGCTGGCCGCTATGGAAGCCCACCCAGGATCTTCCTCCGAGATAGGGGCTCGACGCGGCCTGGATCGCATCGAGATGCTGTTCCATATCCTCACGAGGACTTAGCTGACGCGGTACGACAACGGCGGATCCGGTGAGAGGAGGCAGTGGCTCTGCAGGAGCGGGAGGAGCCGTGAGCATCGCGACCGATCGAGGGCTATCGAGAGTATCGATCCTCTGCGTAGAGTGCGGAGGGAGCCATGCGTTGGAGCGCGGGGCAGGCGCAGGTGGGTCTGCAGGCAAGCGATCATCTGCCGCGAGCGACGGAAGCGCGGTGGCGCGGCTACCCGAAGCACTTGCGGAAAAGTTTGGCCGAGAGCTATTACGGCGCGCGGGAGGCTGTTCGATTGCATCGAGCTGGAGATCGCTCTCGACATTGTCGCTGCCGAACGTAGGATGAGTGGACGATGGCGTGGATTGCCTGGCTTTTCCTGTTGGTTTGAGTGGCGGAAGAGTATCGCTGTTGTCCGAGAGCGCGTCGGTCGATGGAGAGCTCCAGTCAGAGTTGTCTGGATTGCCACGGGAAGGTCTACGCGGATTCAGAGGAGCGGGAGACTTCTCTGCCTCCGAGGGCAGATCGAGATCGGATTGGAGGTTCCGGCTAGAGGACGAGCGCGTAGGCCAGAGGGATTGTTGCTGGCCATCCAAATTCTCTCTCCCCGTAGAGAGGGTTGAACCGGAGGTATTGCCTGAGGAGCTGAGCATCGCGAACAGCTCCTGGGTGGCAGAGAGCTGCGATACGTTGGAAGAACGTGCTTGCGATGAGGTTAGCTCATCAATGGTAGGTGGGCCGGCTGCCTGCAAGGCGGCGCGATAGTATGCGGCGGCACGTCGTGAATCGCCCCGCTGCTGTTCGAACTCAGCGGCAAGCTGAAGGATCTGAGCATCGCGCCCGAAGCGGTCAAGCGAGGTCTGGAGCCAGGCCTCGGCCTGTTTACGGTTGCCTGCAGCGAGAGCGGCGCGGATGGCCGAAGCGCAGATAGCTTTATCCGCCTGCGAGATATCCTCGCGCGCATAGAGCAGTACGGCGCGCTTGGGATCGCCAGCCTCAACATAGGCGTCCGCCAGAGCATTATTGACGGAGGCATCGGAGGGGAAGGCACGCAGCGTTGTGGAAAGGATGAGCACTGCGGCTTGCGGTTTACCCTGCTGCCGGAGTTGTCCTGCGCGCTTAAGAGCCCAGCTGGTCCACAGGCGTGAGAGCTCTTCCTGCTGATCCGCGGTCAGGTCATCTTCGCTGCTCAGTTGCTGGATGACATCTGAAAGTCGCTTGTTGGCGCCGGCCTGCAGATATAGCCAGCCTTCCTGGATCTGAACCGAAGCAGGAGGTGCAATGCCTTGTTCGCCATAGATGTCGTTCACGTGATCGATAGCCTCTGCCGCACGGCGATTGTTCCCCGAGGCACTGTAGACGGCAGCGATGGCTTGCAGGTAGTCAGGGTCGGCCTGCAAAGACAAGCTGATGTCCTCCGGCATCTGTTGGATCTGACGGAGGGCCTCACGGTCGTGACCGGTAGCATGGAGTCCTTGGATATATCCGACCCATGCCCGTTTCGAGTCCGGATGCTCATCCGCGATGCGTTGGTAGAGTTGCGCTGCGCGTTCCTTATCGCCGCCCGCCATCTCAACAGAGGCAAGTTGGAGTTGCAAAGAGAGGGAGGAATGAATTTGGATCGCCCGCTGAAGGGTGGAGCGGGCCGCGTTGGTTTGAGACTGAGATTGATAGATGCCCGCGAGCATTGAGAGAAAGTCAGTGTCGGTCTGGGCAGCGGAGGAAACCTCAGGAGGCATCTGCTGGAAGGCGCGAAGTGCTTCGGCGTCACGCCCGCTCAGGTGTTCGGCTGCGACGACACCACGCCAGGCATCGCTGTTATCGGCATCGCTTGCGATCACTCTTCGGTAGCTACGGACGGCGCTGTTGTAGCGTTTGGTCGCCATCATCAAGGAGGCATACTGGAGTTGTTTCGAGGAGGAGATCTCGCTGCCATCGCCAGACTGGACCAAAGCAAGAGCGCGTTTGAGGATGCGATCGGACTGGGCCTGCTGACCGACAGCGGCATAGTCTGTCGCAAGCGCTCCCAGGAACTCCACATCGGACTCCAGTTTGGTTCGGAGCTCGGCTGGGGTGAGTTCGGCAGTCTTGACGGC
>DATHJA010000240.1:0-3670 GCA_035316475.1 Edaphobacter sp.
AACAGGATGACGACTCAATACAACACCAGCCGAAGCTCGTTGGGAGGCTTCCTCGCCTTTCTGCTTGCCCTTCTGCTCGGGGCTGCCGTGCTGGCGCTGTTCCTGCGCCATGCGACGACCGGCTTTCTGGGCCACGTCGCCGACCGCATCGCGGGACGCAGCACCACGTTCGACACCTCGGTGCCAGCCGTGGTCCGGCGCATTCAGCATCTCAGCCGGCTGGAGACCGTCGTCTACTCGATGGACACTATCGTCGAGGGCTCGAAGTCGAGCGCCGTCCTTCCCGACCTGCTGGCGGGAGACCGTATCCTGCTGGTCGTCCATGGACAGTCGATCGCGGGAATTGATCTGGCCGCGTTGAAGCCGGAGGACGTCCGCATCACCGAGAACAATGGTGTCCGCGAGATTCACGTCTCGCTTCCGGCTTCGCAGCTGTTTGCCACCACGCTCGACAATCAGCACACGCGAGTCTACCTCCGCTCCACCGGTATCCTCGTTCCGGCGGACCAGAACCTCGAGACGGAGACTCGCGCCAAAGCCGAGCAGCAACTGCAACAGACGGCGCTCTCGGACGGAATTCTGGATGCTGCGCGGAAGAACGCCCGAGCCACTGTGACGACACTGCTATACAGCCTCGGATTCCAGCATGTGGATGTGACTTAAGGTCTTGATGAGGAGGGTGCAGAAACATGGCCATACTGCTGCCAGCAGTGCGCAACCTGCGCTATCATCCTTGCATGAAGTCGGCTAGCACTGAGGATTCTGTAGTCTCTGCCTTGAACAAACTCCCGTTCCCGGAAGCGGAGGAGGAGTCGACCCTCATCAAGACGGTCGGCTGGATTTCGGCTGCGCTTGGAGCGGTAGCACTCGGCCTGTTCATCGGCCGCGAGCTTCGCCAGCGATACAAGTTCAACCGGCGCACGCCCTATGACTTCTATTCGCACTCAGGCGACGAGCAGGACGTGGACTTCGGCCTCGGAGTCTAACTCCGGCCTACTGACCGGCTTCTTCTTTTCTCAAGAGAACCACGATTTGTTTCCCGAAAACGGAAGCAATTCGTCGCTCCTCATTTCCCGCAAGCATTTCACCTTGATACAGTAAGGGATAATACTAGGGCCCTAATCGATTTTCAGCTCGGCCGGAGGCAGTTCTAGCCAATCCGATCCGAACCCGAGGTATTGCGCAGGTGACTTCCGTTGAGCAGCCGACCTGAACGCAAAACCGCTTTGCGGCTACAGAAATCCCTGTCGCACGGCGGAAGCTTTCTTATGCGTCTTACCCTTGCTGTATTTGGTGCTTTCTTGGCATTTGTTGCGTCAGACGCAAAGGGAGTTGCACAGCAGTTCAGTTTTCTTCACTACGGGCAGGACGAGGGTCTTCGCAACCTGGACGTCTTCGGCCTGGTCGAAGACAACTCGGGACTACTATGGCTAGCTACCGAGAACGGCCTGTTCCGTTACGATGGAGCGCAGTTCCAGAGGTTCGGCCCCAAGGAGGGGATCGGTGAATCGCTGGTGCTTGGGCTGTACAAGGATTCCTCCGGCCGTATCTGGGTGATGACCAATGACCACCTGTACTATCTGAGCGGAGACCGCTTTCTCCCCGCTCCCACGGGGACCTCTGCTCTGCAGTTCGGGCCCGGGCAACTCGTCAGCTCTCTTGATCCGGACCATATCCTCTTTTTGGCTCGCGGCTCGCTCACCCTAGTCTCGCGGGGCAGGCAAGACGGCGCGATGACCTGGAGCGCGACTCCGTTTTTCGACGCCACGGAGATCGTGGCGAACCCCACTCTGACGAAGCTGCACAGCGTCTTCACCTCGAAGGAGCACGACCTGTGGATGGGCTGCGGCACCGCCCTCTGCCGCATTCGCCAGCCACTGTACGGGCAGCGTCCCCTGGAGGTTGAGGTCTTCTCCGAGACAGAAGGCGTCCCAGCCGACTCGTGGACGTTCCTGTTCGAGGACCGCGGCGGGACTCTGTGGGCGCGCAGCCGCCACCATATCCGCGCCCTCGTCCCCGGCGAGACGGCGTTCCGCTCGCGGGACCTCCCGTCGTCGGAGGACGATCTGAATACGTACCGTGGCTCGGGGATCCTTACGATGGCCCAGGATGCTCAGGGCGCCGTCCTTACGCAGCTCGACCATGGACTGGCGCGATGGGAGGGCTCCTCGTGGAGGATCCTGACCATTTCCAACGGAATCGACTTCAAGGACGTCAGCTCGATCCTGTTCGACCGCCACGGAGTTCCATGGATCTCCACGCGAGGACATGGGATTGTGCGATGGGAGGGGTATGGCGAGGTCGAGAACTGGACCATTGCCCAGGGACTGCACGACGACGTCGTCTGGCCCATCTTCCGCGACAGCAGACACCGGCTCTGGATCGCGGACCAGTTTCAGATCAACTGCCTCTGCGGCACCGACCGGAGCCTGAGCACGCCAGAGCTCTTTCGCAAATATCCCATCTTCCATGGCACCGGCTTTGCGGAGTCTCCGGACGGCTCCCTGTGGGTCTTTACCCTGGATGGCGAGGTCTACCGCACCGATCCCAACCTCGAACGCATCGACTTCCGGGCCAAGCTTCCGAGCCTTGCGCGCACCTTCACCGACTCCTCGCATCGCATCTGGATCCTGTCGCGGGATGGGCTTTATGTCGTCCGTAACCCGGGCCGGCCCTCCATCGAGAAGATCTCCGCGCCGTCTCTTTCGACGGACGCCTTCTCCGACGCAGCCGAGAGCCCCGATCACGACCTCTGGTTCCTTGCCGACAATCACCTCTACCGGCTTTCGCACGATAGCGGACGCTTCAGCCAGATCGCAATCGCTCCGGAGGCTACCCGGGGGCAGATGCGCAACATCGCATCCACTCCGGACGGCTCGCTGTGGATAGGCGGCGGAATCCCCTCGCTGCTGCACCTGCACGTTCGCGGCGACCATATCACCAGGCTGGAGTCGATCACGACGCCGAACCTGGCGTCCAACGACGTTCAGATCGTCCGGTCAGACCGGCGCGGCTGGCTGTGGGTGGGTACCGACCTCGGCGTAAACGTCTTCGACGGGCTCCAGTGGCGCCTGCTCACGCGGCGGGATGGGCTGATCTCGAACGACACCGATGAGGGAGCCTTTCTGGATGAAGAGGACGGCTCGGTGTGGATTGGAGCCAATGGTGGAGCGATTCACCTTCTGCATCCGGAGCATCTGTTCTCCACCCACCCGCTCGACGTGCGCTTTCTCTCAGCAGCCCTTGGAACTCAACCGCTCTCGCTTACCTCCACCACCATGATGCAGTGGCAGGATGCCCCACTCAACATCAGCTTCACGTCGCTGAACTTCTCCAGGGAAGGCTCCATCCACTTCCACTACCGTCTGACCGGCATGGAGTTCGACTGGAGCGAGACCACCTCGCACTCGCTACACTACCCGGTGGTCGCTCCCGGAGACTACCGGTTCGAACTTCAGGCCGTCGACCCGGACCAGCAGAAGCAATCGCAGATTATCTCGCTGCGCTTCACCATTCGGCCACCCTGGTGGCGGACCCGTGCGATGTACCTTCTTCTTGGTATTCTCTCGTTCATCGCGTCGGTCTTTTTCTGGCACTGGAGAGAGCGCCGCCTTCTGCATCGTCAGCGCATCCTGCGACAGCTGGTCGCGCAACGGACCCGCGAGCTGGA
>DATHJA010000241.1:0-5615 GCA_035316475.1 Edaphobacter sp.
ATGGTGGCTACGGCGCGTCCGTTGGGTGCGAAGACGGGGACGGCGAGGGAGCGGAGACCGACCTCGTACTCCTGGTCGCAGAGGGCGTAGCCGTTGCGGCGCACGTTGCGGAGGAGCATGCGGAGCTTTTCGACCGAGGTGACGGTGCGGGTGGTGAGGGGGACGAGTGCGATGCGAGCGAGGTAGGCTTCGAGCTGCTCGGGGGTGAGGTAGGCGAGCAGGATGCGTCCCATGCTGGTGCAGTAGGCGGGAAGGCGGCTTCCGATGTGGAGGTCGACGGCCATGACGCGGTTGACGGTGGTGCGGGCGATGTAGACGATGTCGTCGCCGTCGAGGGTAGCGACCGAGAAAGACTCGCGCAGGGCGGCGGACATGCGCTCGAGGATGGGCTGCGCAGCCGAGGAGAGGGTGCTGGAGGCGGTGTAGGTGTGGGAGAGGGTGAGCATGCGCGGACGCAGTGAGTAGCGCGAGCCGTCTTCAGCACCGGCGAAGCCGAGCTTGGTGAGGGTATAAAGACAGCGGCGGACAGCGGCGCGGGAGAGTCCGGTACGAACGCTGAGCTGGGAGATGGTCATCTGGGGGTTCTGCTGGGTGAAGGCCTGGATAACAATAAGACCTCGCGCGAGCGAGGTCATGAAGTTCGGATCTCCGGTGAAGATATCGAGCGAAGCCGCTGGGGTCTGCTTCTGCGTTGGGGGAGGGGCCTGGGGGGGAGGAGGTTCAGGCGAGAGCGGACGGCGCGGAGTGAGACTCATGAGGATCCCTTTCCAGGCCGGCGACCGAGGGTAGGGCGATAGCCGGTCTACTCTTACGATAAACGCACAGTGCTCTTTATCGCAAGTGCCGGGCGTTAATGCGTGAGGGAATAGGGCTGTGAGAAGATACAGCCGGAAATGTTCCTTTTCGGCCGCGTCGTACATCAGACCTAACAGCAGCAAGATTAAGGAGAAATAGAGCGCATGCAGACGGCAACAAAATCCACACCTCTTGTCGACCAGCCGGCCTGGAAGGCCCTTAAGACTCATTCGGAGCAGATTCGCGGGAGACATCTGCGGGAGCTATTTGCCGAGGACGCCTCGCGCGGCGAGAGGCTGACGGTCGAAGCCGAAGGGATTTTCCTGGACTACTCGAAGAACCGCGTGACCGACGAGACGCTGAAGCTGCTGGTGCAGCTCGCGGAGGAGTCGGGGCTGAAGGCGCGCACCGAGGCGATGTTTACCGGCGAGAAGATCAACATCACGGAGAACCGCGCGGTGCTGCACGTAGCGCTGCGAGCTCCGAAGACGGAGAAGATCTTTGTCGACGGCGAGGATGTTGTTCCGGACGTGCATGAGGTTCTGGAGAAGATGGGCGGGTTTGCCGACCGCATTCGCTCGGGCGAATGGAGGGGGCATACAGGCAAGCGCATTAAGAATGTGGTGAACATCGGGATTGGCGGCTCGGACCTTGGGCCGGTGATGGCATATGAGGCGCTGAAGTATTACTCGCAGAGGGACCTGACGTTCCGGTTTGTCTCGAATGTGGATGGGACGGACTTCGCCGAGGCAGTGGTGGACCTGGATCCGGAGGAGACTCTGTTTCTGGTGGCTTCGAAGACGTTTACGACACTGGAGACGATGACGAACGCGCACACGGCGCGCGAGTGGGCGCTGGCGAAGCTGGGCGATGAGAAGGCGGTGGCGAAGCACTTCGTCGCGATCTCGACGAACGCGAAGGAGGTCGCGAAGTTCGGTATCGACACGGCGAATATGTTCGGGTTCTGGGACTGGGTTGGTGGGCGCTACTCGATGGATTCGGCGATTGGACTTTCGACGATGATTGCGATTGGGCCTGCGCGCTTTCGCGAGATGCTGGACGGGTTCCACGCGATGGACGTGCACTTCCGCACGGCTCCGATTGAGAAGAATCTTCCGGCACTGCTGGGTCTGCTGACAGTGTGGTACACGGAGTTCTTCGACGCGCAGACGCAGGCGATTCTGCCGTATGAGCAGTACCTGAAGCGTTTCCCGGCGTACCTGCAGCAGTTGACGATGGAGTCGAACGGAAAGCATGTGACGCTGGATGGGACGACGGTGACCTATGAGACGGGGCCGATTTACTGGGGCGAGCCGGGGACAAACGGGCAGCACTCGTTCTATCAGCTGATCCACCAGGGAACGCGGCTGATTCCGTGCGACTTTATCGGGTTTGCGAAGACGCTGAATCCGCTGGGACGGCACCACGACATACTGATGGCGAATGTGTTTGCGCAGGCTGAGGCTCTGGCCTTCGGCAAGACCGCCGAGCAGGTGAAGGCCGAGGGGACGCCGGATTGGCTGGTTCCGCATCGCGTGTTTGAGGGGAACCGTCCTTCGAACACGATCCTGACCGATAAGCTGACGCCCGCAGTGTTGGGCAAACTGGTGGCGCTGTATGAGCATGCTGTGTTCACGCAGGGCGTGGTGTGGAATATCGACTCATTCGATCAGTGGGGTGTGGAGCTGGGCAAGGTGCTGGCCACGAAGATCCTGGGCGAGCTGGAGACGAAGGATGAGCCGAAGCTGGAGCACGACACCTCAACGACTAGTCTGATCAAGCGGTATCGGAAGAACAAATAAGTTGAATATCTGCCGGATGCGATCTAGCTGCTTTTTGGGGGTGTTCGCGTCCGATCAATGCTCACGTCGATTGCGATTGGGTGCGATAAGCGCATTGCCATCACCAATCTGAAAGACTCTTCGTCATATGCTTAAGTGCGGTGCAATTGATTTCGACAAGACAATGATTGTGGTCGACTTCGACACCCGGGTCCACGATAAGGGGCCTGAGTAGCGAGGAGCACCGCGGAAGGTGATGGAAAAGTTTTGCTAACGCCGAACCAATCAATATAGATAGAGGGAAACTAGATGAAACAGTTGGTGATCGCTGGGCTATTTCTGGCTCTGGCGGCGACTCAGGCAGATGCACAGATCAATGCAGGCGAGCAGAAACCAGAGCCCAGCCTGCCTTTCAACATGGTTCAGGTGACGACCCTCAATCTGCCCTGGCGGATTGCTTTCCTGCCTGACAGCCGCATGCTGATTACCGAGAAGGTCGGCGGCATGGTACTGGTTACTCCACAGGGAGAGAAGACGCCTGTCAAGAACGTGCCCGCCGCTTTTTATCGAGGGCAAGGCGGCATGCTGGGCGTCTATCTCTCGCCGCATTATGTTAAGGATCACAGTGTCTACCTCACCTATTCGGAGCCGGGCGATGGCGGTTCGAGCCTGGCTCTCGCAAAGGCCAAGCTGGCGCTCGGTCCTGATTCGGCGAGCCTCGAGGACCTGAAGGTCATCTGGCGCGATGGCGAGAGAGGCGATGGCGGACAGTTCGGCGCACAGATCGCCTTCTCCCCGGATGGTCGTTATTTGTTCCTTACCGTCGGCGATCGGCAGCGTATGACGCCGGCCCAAGATCCCAATCAGCCGCTCGGCAAGATCCTGCGGCTCACGTTGGATGGTAAGCCTGCCAAAGGCAATCCGATGGCGGGCAAGAAGGGCACGCCCACCGTGCCTGTGATCGAGCCGCCTGCCAATACCGAAGCCGCGAAGACGGCTCCCGTTGTGAAGACGTATACCTTCCCCGACGGAAAAAACCTGACACCGGCGGAGACCTGGAGCAGCGGACACCGTACGCCGTATGGCCTGGCCTTCGCGCCTGACGGACGGCTATGGGAGGTGGAGCATGGACCGAAGGGCGGCGATGAGCTGAACCTGATCGAGCCCGGCAAGAATTATGGCTGGCCACTGGCTTCTTATGCGACGAACTACGATGGAGTGCCGATCCCCAGTCCGGACACGCGCCCGGACCTGACCAAGCCCGTCATCTACTGGACTCCGATCATCGCGCCAGGCAATCTCATCTTCTATAACGGCGCGCTGTTCCCGCAGTGGAAGGGTTCTGCACTGGTGAGCGGTCTGGCGTCGAAGGCACTGCTTCGCATTACCTTCGACGCTCAGGGCAACGCTAAGCCCGCTGAACGCTGGGAGGTCGGTCACCGAATCCGCGACGTGGAGGTCGGTCCCGATGGTGCGCTGTGGATGCTCGAGGATTCCAGGACAGGCGGTCTGTTCCGCGTGACACCGAAGGAACAGTAAGTCATCTCCTGAAGTTCAGAGAGATGTCTCATGGTACAGAAGATCAATTCACGGGCTCGCTCGTCCCATTCGGATAGTGAGCCCGTGAATTGATCAGGATTGGTTCACCAAACCCCTCTATTATTTCGGCATCGGAATCGACACCGCTTTGCCAGCGCCGCGTTCGGCGACCCAGATTACGTCGCCCGCGGGTTCGACTGCGGTTGGTGTCTTAAGTTCTTCTTTGATTACGGTGACGCTGGCTTTATCGCCATCGACAGTAAGTACGGCAATCTTGCCGCTGCCATTCTCAGCGAGGAGTAGCTTGCCATTGGCTGTGCGCATGCCATCCGGGCCCTTTACCGGCTGATCCATCCATATATCGACAGGTGTGCTCGGCTTGCCAGCGGCGTCCACAGGAATGCGGTAGAGCTTGTTGAAGACCACGTTGTTCACATAGAGCGTGCCATTCAGGAAGGTGATGCCATCGACGCCCTGAAGCACACGATGCTCCATAAAGAGTTCCGCGGTGGAAGCGCCCGCTGGCAGCCTATAGATTCTGCCGGTTGCAGTGTCGGTGATATAGAGTGCCTTATCCGGTCCGATCGCGAAATCGTTGCACGTAGTGTTGTCTCCTGGCAGATTCCAGCGGACCTTCGGCGCGCCGGTGGAGAGATCAAAGCTTCTCAGTGCGGTGTGTCGCTGCACTGGAGTGGTGTTCGGCACCGGGGTCAGCTGACATGTCCACAACGTATTGTTGGCTGCATCCGCCAGCATGCCGAAGAAAAACGTCCCAGGGCCTTCGGCACTGGCGTCGATAAACTTCTCTGCGGTCGATGAACCCGGACGCACCTTATAGACGAATGGCGAACTGGCGCTGCCAACGATCAGCACGCCGCCCGGCGCCACGGTTAAACTTTCCGGTTGTGATTTCGCATCGGCGATCAGAATTTCAGCGGCAGACGCGGCTTGCGCAAAGCTCATCATCAGAGCAATGCAGGTGGCAAGGCGTCGAGTGTTCAAAAGACACATCGTCTAGTCTCCTCAGAGTAGATCTGCTGTGCCATCGATCAATTTTTCATCGAGGTTTCGCAGTCGAACGAAGTAACGGAAGCCTGTTTGATCAGCCGGTTCATTATACGGAAGGATCAGTCGGATTCTCGTTAGTGCCAGCGAGTCTGGTGTTCGACAAGGCGTGACTATGCGATGCGGTCGAGAGCGGCGAGGACGTCGGCGGGCTCGGGACGGACGCGAAAGTCGGCGTGAGCCTCGGAGAAGGCGACGATGTTATGGCGATCGATGACGAAGGTTCCGGGCAGGGGGAGGCGCCAGCTCTCTTCAGTGGCGTTGTGATAATTGAGGCCCGCGTTATTGAAGGGGATGTTGACGAGGATGGACTGGAAGTAGCGACGCTGTTCTGCGGAGAGCGTGTAGGCGAGGCCGAACTGCTGGGCGACTTCGCAACCTGCATCGCTGAGCAGAGGGAAGGGCAGGCCGTGCTGATCGAGCATAAAGACGTTC
>DATHJA010000242.1:0-6280 GCA_035316475.1 Edaphobacter sp.
GAAGGCGCACCGCGAGCTGCATCGCGTGGCCGCCGACTGCGGCGTGACGCTCAGGCTCTTCCACGGCCGTGGCGGAACGGTGGGGCGTGGCGGAGGGCCGACGCACCGCGCCATCTTCGCGCAGCCGGTCGATAGCTTCTCGGGCGAACTGCGCCTGACCGAGCAGGGCGAGGTGCTGAACTGGAAGTACTCCGACGTGGTGCTGGCCGAGCGCAATCTGGAATTGATGATTGCCGCGTCGCTCGACGCCCTGGCCCGACCCGACGCCGCGCTGCAGAAGGGCGCAGCAACTCCGCACCTGACCGGCGAGATCACTCCGGCCTGGGAGGCGGCGATGGAACGGCTGTCGGAGACCTCCTACGAGTTCTACCGGAAGAACATCATCGACAATCCGGACACGTTCACCTACTTCGAGCAGGCGACGCCGGTGGCCGAATTGGAGAATGCGCGCATCGGCTCGCGCCCGGCCAAGCGGACTGGAAAGAAGTCGATGGCCGACCTGCGGGCGATTCCCTGGGTCTTCGGCTGGATGCAGTCGCGGCAGCTCGTTCCGGCGTGGTTCGGTGTCGGTTTTGCGCTGGACTCCTTCGCGCGCGAGAACGAGGGCGGACTGAAGCTGTTGCAGGCAATGATGAAGGGCTTTCCGCTGTTCGTCGACATCATCCGCAACGTGGAGATGGCGCTGGCCAAATCCGACTTCGGCATCGCGAAGCTCTATGCATCGCTGGTCGAGGACCAGGCGCTGCGCGAGCGTGTCTACGCGACCCTGAAGGCAGAGTTCGACCTGACCCAGAAGATGCTGCTCGCCGTCACCGGGCAGGAGAGGCTGCTGGAGACGAACCCGGTGCTTGAGCGCTCGATCCGTCTGCGCAACCCGTACGTGGACCCGATAAGCCTGTTGCAGGTGGAGCTGATTCGCCGCAAGCGCGTGCTGGCGGCCAAAGGGGAAGCTGCATCGGCAGAGCTGGATCGCGCGATCTCGGCGACGATCAACGGCATCAGCGCGGGATTGAGGAACACCGGCTGATCTTAGCTTGCAGCGCTCAACTCCTCCGGATGCCGCCGCAGGTACCACTCGCCGGCGAGGTAGGTGGCGGCGAAGCCGATCCAGAAGGCGATGCCGAAGAACTGGCGCGGCTCCAGATGCGTGAGCCGCATGGTGGCGAAGAAGACTCCCATGACGGGCCGGGTGGTGGCGATGCCCAACAGGACGGCGATGGCTCGCAGCATCCATTCGCGATAGCGAGGTTGATGCTTGAGGAAGAGCATCAATGCCCGCACGAACGAGAAGAGGAAGATTCCATCGAAGACGATGATGGCGGAGAGTTCAGTGATTCCGCCAACCGGTGTTGCCACCATCGGGATCGCTGTGATTCCGACGATGAATCCGAGGACAAACAGCGCCCAGGTGATGCGGCGATGCAGTGGTTCTCTGGACCGCAGTCGTGCTGAGAACCAGAGCGGCAGCAGCAGCACGAAGGCTAACGCAGGGACGATGTGCGCGAGCGTCAGGGCCTTTCGCGCGGCGAAGATGGCGTCGAGGTCGCCAAACTGACTGGCTCGCGCTGAGGCCTGAACGAGAAGCAGAGCTACGATACGGCGCAGCGCAGCGGCCGCAGCGATGAAGCAGAGGATGTAGAGAACAATGCGCGTCCAGCTGGATGGAGTGGCTTCGTCTGCCGGGATTCTCGTCATGGAAAATCTCCTTGAACAGCGGCGCCTGCTTCCTTCCGGGCTGCGGTGCCTTTAGAAGCCCTGGTCGGGGCGGAAGGCGGTCGCCTTGTTCTTAACGAATGTTACGGCGATGGGCTTGCCTAAGTTCGCATAAACGACGAGGCGATCGCCGTAATCGTTGCTCAGGCTCTTGGAGACCTGACCGAGGGCAAGCTGCACCTGTCGTTCATTCATTCCCAGGATGACCTGGTGGGTGTCGACGGCCTTCCAGATCTCCGGTCCCCAGTGCTTGTAGAGCTCGTGGGGGTCGTCGTAGAAGTAGATCTCGTCGAGGTAGAAGGTGTACTGGCCGTTCTCGTGATAGCCGACGGGGGCGCCGTAGACCTTGGTTGGGCTGTCGGAGGCGGGCAGGGTGAAGAGCATGAGGACCTGGCGGTCGCCGCCGGGGATGCGGTGGGTGGCGGATTTGGGAGCGACCTGCTCGACGAAGTCCTTTACTTCGAGCTTCTGGGCCCCGAGGAGAGTGCCGGAGACCTTCGAGTAGTCGACGTGTTTTCCGCTGGCAGGGTAGTAGTCCATCTGGCCGCCGGCCGAGACCCACAGGGGCGAGCCGTTCAGATCGCGGACGTTGGCCATGGAGTTCTGCCGCTTCTGCTTGAGGAAGACGAGGTCGTCATCGGCGATCTTCTCCCGGGCGGGGGCGGCGACCGGCTTCTCCGGCGCGTGGCGCTCGCGGTAGATCATCCCTACACGAACGCCGATGACGACCAGAAACAAAAGGGTTCCGCCGATGGCAGCTTTCTTTCCGTTGTCCAAATTGCCTCCGTGGACTGAAGTGTGATGGCAATGACCCTAACCGATGCGGAGCGGTGGATTCAACCGATATCTCCCACCCATCTGATTTTGTGCAAAGTCTTCAAAACAAATGATTTAGTTCTGGACCGATACTGTAAGATCCTGAAAACAGGGTAGATAATCGTAAGATATTGAAAATAAAAAGGTTGTTCGGCGAACCCCCTGTCTTCTGTGCTCTTCCCACTGTTTCTATTGTAATGAAGTGCGGGTATCTAATCGGCAGGTCTAACTATCTGGTATTTCATGGGTTATGGAGAATCCGGCTTGACAGCTCCTTTGGGCGGTACGGGAGCAGAGTCTAGTTGGAGCCGGGGGACTGGTTCTGCTTTGCGGGGATGGTGGCTACGATGTCGGTCATGTCTCCGTTCAGGAGGAGAGGCATTTCGGTGTTGCCGTAGGTTTCGAGCACCCGTTCTTTATCCGAGGGAGGAAAGGCACCGGGCATTGTGTTGCCGGGCTGTGGGGTTGCGGGCTCCCAGGTGACGTCGCGGGCGTTGGTGACGCGGAGGGTGTAGTCACCTTCGGGGACGAACTCGAAGTGAAAGAGGCCGTCTTCGCGTTCGATGTTGGCGTTGGCGAGAGGTTTTTTATCCGTAATGGATATCAGCTCGATGGAGGCTGCGTTGACGAAGTGGCCGTTGGGACCAGCCGCCACTCGACCGATGATCTTGTGGAGTTTGCTGATGGGGATGGTCATGTCCTGACCAGTGCGCTCCTCGTCGCCGCGCAGGGTGAAACTGGTGGCCTGGTCCATATGCGGGGTGCCGTCGCCGTAGAAGGCGAGTGAAGATTTGAAGCTCCTCATGATGAATTGACTCGTGTGACCGGCAGAGTCGCCGAAGGTGTGCGTCTTCTCCTCTCCGAGGCTGAGGCTGGCATCAAGCAGGTAAGTGCCGGGCAGGAGCGAAGAGAGATGGAAGTTGCCGCGATCATTTGTAACGGTCCCCCCTTCTGTATGAACTCCGGAGGCGATGGGCATCCACTTGCCGTTTTCATCTTTGTGGCGAAGAAGAACGCTGACGCCTACGGCGGGAGTTTCGTCGTCGTATGAAATAGTCCCGCTCACTGCAGCGCCGCGCTGAAGCTGGACGTCGGCGTGTGCGGTCGAGTCCTGTTCGATATGGACGCGGGGGAGAGCCTCATCGATCAGGGCCCGTTCCTGATCGGTGGGTTGGTCCAGCTGCTTCTTCGAGAACAGGGTGAGGGGGCTGATGTAGCCGTTCATCCTGACGATGACGTAGTAGGTTCCGGGAGCAATGTGGACGAGGGTATAGCTGCCATCGAGTGCGGTGTTGACGGCGATGGAGGTCGTCGCTGTTCCTGGCGCGGGCTTCGATGTCGATCCGAGGCCTGTTTTGTTCAGCTTCGTCTGAGCAGGTTCAGGCACAGGCATGAGAGAGACGCTGGCGAAGCGAGCGGGGTGTCCTGTGTCGCCACAGAAGACGCGGCCTGTGACGATGCCGTTGGGTTCGGGGGCACGATTGGCTGTCTGCGCTGGGCAGGCAAGGGAGAGGAACAGAGGCCAGAGGGCGAGTGTGGAGGATCGCAAATCCGTGTTCCTTATCGTGGATCTTGGTGAGAATTGAACTCTCCCCAAGGAGGCTCGTCAACTGTTTCAGGTCTCCGGGCGGGCTGAAGCCGTGCTTAAGCGAGCTGTCGTGCGCGCGCCCGACGAAATACAGGGATTCCTCGGTTCGCTTTGCTCACTCGGAATGACGCTTCTCCTGGCACGTGGATGCGCAAACGTGCGATGAGGCCGCTTACTTTGAGGTTTTGGTGTGGTTCTCGTCGAGTGGGAGCGATAGAAGCTCATTCACGAGTGTTGAAAGCCGGCGGATATCGTTGGCCAGTTCCTGCGCGAGTACCTTGGGGTCAGAGTGGGAAGATGCCTCACCGAGGAGGTATGCGGCATTGGTCATGCTTTGTAAGGGATTGTTGATCTGGTGGGCGAGACGATTTGCCATCTGCGCGGCTGCGGCGGTCCGTTCCTGAGCAATCAGCGTGGCCTGCTGCTTCTGCTGCCTGTAACCCATTGCAGCAAAGTCAGCCAGCATGGTCATGAGGCGCGCATCATTCTGATCGAAGGCCTCGGTTCGGCCGTGGGCCATCACGAAGATCGTGCCGCGTGTGTCTTCCGTGGTCCAGGGAAGAAGGATGCCGTCGGTGACGAGAGGGGCTTCGACGCCGAGGATTTCGAAGAACCTTTGGGCGACGGTGAAGTGCTGTGCGTGGCCGCGTTCGAGACAAAGACCGCAAGCACTCGGCTCGCGGGGCAGGATGGCATTGAGAAAGTCGGAGTAGGCACCGGCGGTAGCGATCCAGTGATAAAACTCCTTATCGTTTCCATCGTCCTTCTCGATACTGATTCCCGCGCTATCTGCACCGCAGAGGTCAACGGCGGCGTCGACCAGCTCCTGGAGGATGGTGTCCGGGCTTTCGAGTAACGCACGCGATAAGCGCTGTAGCCCGGCCATCTGCACGCCAATGTCGCGATTGTGAACGTTTCGTCGCGCGAAGGCGTCGTCGATCCTGAGATCTGTGACATCAAGACCGGTCTCCTGAGCAAAGCTGAGCATGGCCTATTTATTATTGGGCAAATTTGAGGAAGTGGCTACAGGAATCAAATGTTGCGGGGTGGTGCCGGACCGTTCGACCTTGGGAACAGCGAAGCTGTGCCGTTGAGCCGGGATTTGTGCCGGTGCGAGCGAAATGCGGGGGTTCCTCGACTTCGCTGCGCTTCGCTCGGAATGTCACCTTCTTTTGGGTGCACGGCTAGAAGTTGATCTTGGCTGCGAACTGCATCAGGCGCTGGTTGCTGTTGGTGACGACGCTGGTGATGACGCCGAAGGTGGCTGGCGAGGTAATGGTGCTTCCCGGGGTTCCGAGGGTGGGGTGGTTAGCCACATTGAAGCTCTCGGCGCGGAAGGTGAGGTTCATCTCGTGATAGATGGGGAAGGTGCGGAAGACTGACGTATCGAGGTTCCAGAGACGCTGCGTCCGCAGCATGTTGCGGCTGGAGTTGCCGTAGGTTCCGCTGCCCGGGGTGGCGAAGGCGGCAGTATTGAACCACTTCGCGGCCGAGGGGCTTTCGAGAGCGGGGTCTCCGACAAGGTTGGCGCGCTCGTAGGTGCTGCCGTTGCCGACGTTGGCGATATCGCCGGCGGCGTTGATGCTGTAGGGCTGGCCGGAACGTGCGGTGAAGATCATGTTGACCTGCCATCCACCGAGGACGAAATCGGCGAAGCGGTTGCCGGTGTAGTAGCGGCGGCCCTTGCCGAAGGGGAGTTCGCCGTTGATGCCGACGGCGAGCATGTGTGGGATGTCGTAGGCAGCGACGCTGCGGCTGCCGCGCAGGTCATAGCGGTTCTGCAGACCGCTTCCCTCCACGCCGAACCAGCCGGACTGGCCTGAGTCCATTGTTTTGCTCCATGTATAGGCCACGGTGTAGCCGAGGCCGTTGCGGAACTGGCGCAGCAGGGAGGCCTGCAGGCCGTTGTAGCTGGAGTTTCCGTTGGAGCTGTCCCAGCGGTTGGGAACGGTGTAGGGGAAGGGCTGCCCGGCGGTGCCTGCGGCGCGACGGGCGGCGAAGGAGGTTCCGGGACCGGGTTGGCCGATGTTGGTGTAGCCGCCGATGTCGGTGCGGTGGCCCTGCGATCCGACGTAGTTGAGCGAGAAGACGGTGGAGTCGGCGAGCTGCTGCTCGATGCCGAGGTTCCACTGTTCGGAGTAGGGGTTCTTGATGTTGGGATCG
>DATHJA010000243.1:0-7080 GCA_035316475.1 Edaphobacter sp.
ATCGCCCCTCAGCTGATCCCAGTCGTCAGCCCCTCCGCCACCCCCACAAAGAAGAAGAAAAAGAAGAAGCCAACCAAAGGCAAGAAATCCCCAGACAAAGGAAAGAAATCAAAAAAAGGGAAGAAACCCGGCAAAGGGAAAAAGTAGCCTTCCTGAAGGTGTTCATTCTGAGCGGAGGCTGCACAATCGCCGCAGTCAAACCCTGTCAAGCCAACAACCCTCTCAAACAACACAAAATAAAAGGCATAACAAGTGCCGATCAGTTTCTCTCCATTCGCTACAATTAAAACAGCTGGGAAAACCCGAAGAAAGACCCGGCACAGCAAGTACCAGACCAACTTGTTTATTTTGAAGACTTTGCATCAAAAAGTATGGGGGGGGGTACTAGACAAAGGCAGAGAGGGTACTGAACGAAGAGGCTACCCGAACCTCTCTTGCGCCCGCGCCAGATCCTCAACCGTATCCACATCCATCTCGCCCCCAACGAGCTCTACCGTGCGGGCCCCCTTGAGCAGCTCCCGGGCCCCTGCATCTCCCCGCAGCTCCGCCAGGCTCCCAAACATCTCTCGAGGAAAATACGCCGGGACGCCGCGCCTCCCCGCATAGCTCGACGACGCCACGTCTCCCATCCTCATCAACTCCCGCAGATGCTCCGGCGAGACAGCAGGCATATCGCACGTCGTCACCACGCAACCTTCCACATCCCCACCCAGCGCGCCCACACCGACGCGGACCGAAGACCCCATCCCCTCGGACCAGCCGTCATTCACCACCACCACCGCACTCTCAAGCAAGCAACCTCGCCGCACCGCCTCCGCGGAGGCCCCCAGCACCACGACAACCGGATCGCACCCCGCCTCGCGGCACACCCGTACCGTCCGCTCGACCAGCGTCTCACCCCCCAGACGAATCAATTGTTTCAACTCACCCAGCCGTCGAGATGCTCCCGCAGCCAGCACAACCGCCGCAATCTTCACGAGGCAAGATCCGCTGCGCACTGCCTCTGCAGGTACCGCGAGACTCCGCCCTCGCTCACATAGCGCGCGATATCCTCTGCGGTAAGCCGCCTCGAAGTCCCCATCTTTCCAGTGCACATCGCCTGAGCCTCCGCCATCACCGCCAGCGCAATCGCCTCCGGGCCCTCCCCGCCGATGTCCAGGCCAACCGGAGCCCAGATACGCTCGCAGCACTCCGCAACCGATAGACCAGTCAATACCGCCGCCTCGCTCACCAGCAGCGCGCTCCGGTGCCGGGCCCCCAGCAGTCCCAGGTATCTCGGCGCCAGCGGCAGAAGCGCCGATAAGAACATCCGGTCCTGCTCGTAGCTGTGCGTCATCACGACGGCAGCATCCTCCCCGCGGACGCCCAGCTTCTCTAGCTCGCCAGCATCCGCAACCACTACCGTTCCAGTCCCTGGGAACCGACCCGGCCTCGCCAGTTGCTGCCGCCCATCGGCAACTGTCACATCCCAGCCCATCATCGCAGCCATCGCGACCAGCGGACGCGCATCATCCCCGGCCCCAAATACAAACAGACGTTGCGGCCCCAGCAACTCCTCGACAAACCTGCCTTCGTAAGCCTCACCGGGACGCAGACCGCGCGCGCACTCGAGCTTCTTCTCAGCAAGACCGTCGCTGGCGAAGATCACACTGCCGTCCCGGCCCAGCACCACGCGGCGCAAACCTCTGCCCTCTCCGGGCAGCCACGTCACCACCGTGGTCTGTTCTCCCGTCAGAGATTGCTCCATCGCCCGCAGCAGCGCCTCGCACTCCGGCGTGCCCGCCGGTTCCATCAACAAGTCGATCACGCCGCCGCATCCCAGCCCGAAAGGAACCTCAGCCGTATCGTCGAACATTGTCGAGTAGCGCTCTACCACAGCGCCCTCGCGCACCTTCCACGCAGCCTTGCGCGTCACTTCGGCCTCGAGACAACCGCCGCTGATCGTTCCGGCGTACTCACCCGCCTCACCCAGCAGCAGCCTTGCCCCGGGCCGCCGGTAACTCGAGCCTTCCACCCGCACCACCGTCGCCAGCACGCGGGCCCCGCCCCGCCGCCAAAGACCGACGATCTGCCGCCGCTCAATCATAAAGACAGCTTAGTCCCGGAGCCTGAACTCCGCTATACAAGATGCAGGGAAAGCATGTTGGGTGCAGCGAACGACGCCTCAGCCCTTCTCGGAAAACGTATGGATGCCGCACTCCAGCTTCTTGCCGCCCCACCGGCCGCTTCGCGCGTCCGCCCCCGCCTCCGGGATCGCCGTGCAAGGCTCGCAACCGATGCTCGTATAGCCGCGCGCATACAGCTCAAGCTGAGGAATCCCCTCCCGCTCCGCATACTCCGTCACGCGAGCCCAGTCCCAATCGGCCAGCACGCTTACCTTCTTCAGGTGCTTGCCCGTAGGAGTCGTGTGATCCTCCACCTTCTTCAATCCCGCGCGCGTCGGCGACTGCTCTCTGCGCAATCCGGTAAACCACCAGTCGTAAGGCTCCAGCGACCGCATCAGAGGCTCCACCTTCCGGGCCTGGCAGCACGCTGTCGGCTGCACGATGTGCAGTTTTCCAAACTGCCCTTCGAACTCCTTCACGGTCGTCGCGGGCATCGCGTTGATCAGGTTCAGCCCCCACTCCGCCGCCAAGCGGTCGCGATACGCGATCAACTCGGCGAAGTGATATCCAGTCTCCAGAAAGATGACCGGGACATCCGGAAGATGCTTCCTGAGCATATGCAGTGCAACCATATCTTCAGTCTGGAAGCTTGACGTCAGGCACACCGACCCTTTAGCCGCAGCCTCTGCAACCTGTGCCACCAGTTCCTCGGCGGCCAATGCCTCATAGTCTGTCGTCGCTTCGATCACGCTCATTCCCGTACTCCAGCAAGCCGTAAAACTTCATCTTCATCCAGTCCGTCGCCCACGACCACAACTCCGTCCGAGAAGTTCTCTGTAGCGCGGACCAGCCCCGCAAGCCGTTCCGCGGAGAGCGCCCGAGCCGTAATCGCAGTCACGCCTGCAAGTCCCAGCGCCCGGACCACGGCCGTTAGCGCACCCTCTTCAATCAGCGCATCATCCACCACAACCGCGCGCTGTCCGCGAGCCTCCAGGGCATCGCGTACACGCTCCGCCAGCGCAACACGTCCCGGTACAAGTACAACCGCCGCCTGCGCTCCGTCCTCGCCCGCCCGCTCCGCCGAGCCTACTATCATTCCCGCTCCGACTGTGGCGTTGGTCAAGCCATCAATCAGGATCAGCGAGCCCGTCGTCCTGCTCTCCGTGTAGACATCGAAGAACAGCGGAAGGTTCGTCTCCACCTCTACCTCAGCGATCTCGTTCATCGCCAGCCGGTCCGCCTGTGCATGCTCCAACGACCCTACATCCACGCGATAGCGAATCGCCTTTACCGTAGCCCGCACCGTTCGCGTCGTCTGCTTCGCCACATACGTCCGCCCCACAACCAGCGGCTCCTCGTGCATCCACACCACCATCGCGCGCAGCCGCCGCGTCACCTCTGGCAGCTCTCCTTCGCCCGCAGGAACCAGCATCTCTCCGCGGCTCAGATCGATCTCGTCATCCAGCTCCACGGTCACGCTCTGTGGATACGCCGCGGCCGGAAGATCGCCATCCCAGGTCACAATCCGCCGCACCACCGTCTCACGCCGCGAAGGGAGCGCCATCACACGATCGCCTGCCCGCAGAACACCGCGAGCCACCTGTCCAGCGAAGCCGCGGAAGTTCGCATCGGGCCGCTGCACCAGCTGCACTGGAAATCGCAGCGGTCCCTCGCTGCCGCCAGTCGCCAGCGGAACCGTCTCCAGAAACTCAAGCAGGGTCGGCCCGTCATACCACGGCATCGCCGCGCTTGGCGTGACCACATTGTCGCCCTCAAGCGCGCTCACGGGAATCACAGTCACGCTCTTCAACCCCAGCCGCGAGGCAAACTTCACAAACTCGCCCCGGATCACCGCAAACGTCTCCTGCGCATAGCCCACCAGGTCCATCTTGTTCACCGCAGCAACCACATGCGGAATCCCCAGTAGCGATGCGATATACGTGTGCCTGCGCGACTGCGGCAGCAGCTTGCCTTCGCGCAGAAATGCCTTCGCGTCGATCAGCACCACCGCCACATCCGCCGTCGAAGCCCCCGTGGCCATGTTGCGCGTGTACTGTTCGTGGCCCGGCGTGTCCGCGATGATGAACTTCCGCCGCGACGTCGAAAAGTACCGGTACGCTACATCGATTGTGATGCCCTGCTCACGCTCCGCCTTCAATCCGTCGGTCAGCAGCGACAGGTCCACATGTCCATTGGCCGCGCGATTCACGCGGCTCTTCTTCACCGCCGCCAGCTGATCCTCATACACGCTCTTGGTGTCGTGCAGTAGACGCCCGATCAGCGTGCTCTTCCCATCGTCCACGCTTCCGGCAGTGGTAAATCGCAGCATCTCCTGCCCAAGATGCGCCTCCAGAAACTCTTCAAATCCTGTCGTCGCCGTCGCCATCAGAAGTAACCCTCCCGCTTTTTTACTTCCATCGATCCCTCTTCGTCGTGGTCGATGGCGCGATTCTCACGCTCGCTTCTTCTGAACGTCAGCAGCTCTTCGATAATCTTCGGTAGCGTGTCTGCCTCGCTCCGCATCGCCCCTGTGCAAGGCAGGCAGCCCAGCGATCGCATCCGCACCTTCTCCGTACGAACCTCTTCGCCCGGCAGCAGCTTCATACCATCGCGATAGAGCGTCATCTGCCCACCACGAACGATCAGTGGCCGCTCCTTCGCAAAGTAGAGCGGCACAATCGGAATCTTCTCTGCATGCAGATACAACCAGATATCCAGCTCCGTCCAGTTCGACAACGGAAACACGCGTATGCTCTCGCCCTTCCGCAGCCGCGAGTTAAACAGACTCCACAGCTCAGGCCGTTGATTCTTCGGATCCCACTGCCCTGCCGCATCGCGAAAGCTGTACACCCTCTCCTTGGCGCGACTCTTCTCCTCATCGCGCCTCGCCCCGCCAAACGCCGCGTCGAAGCCGCCCTCCGCCAGAGCATCCAGCAGGCTCCGCGTCTTCAGCAGGCCGCAGCAGTTCTGCGTCCCCAGCGTGTAAGGATTCGCCCCTGCCGCAATCGCCTCTTCATTACGATGCACGATCAATTCCGCGCCAATCTCCTTCGCATAGGCATCGCGAAACGCGATCATCTCCGGAAACTTATAGCTCGTATCCACATGCAGCAGAGGAAACGGAATCTTTCCTGGATAAAACGCCTTTTGCGCCAGCCGCAGCATCACGCTTGAATCCTTGCCGATGGAGTACAGCATCACCGGCCGCGCAAACTCCGCCACCGCTTCGCGCAGAATCGCGATGCTCTCCGCCTCAAGCGCCTGCAGGTGATTTAGCCTGGCTGGCAGGAGAGTCACATCCGGGTCGAGAGCAATAGTCTGGGTCATTGAGAAGATTACCTTCCGGAATCCCCTGGTACATCCCGGGATCCGATCTGAAATTCATGAATGCCGATCTGATTCATCGGACGTTCAGTGCTGTAGAGAGGGAAGAGCGGTCGTGTCTACCGACAACAGCGCGCGGACGGACACGGGAGCATCCGACAACAACAACAGGCGCGCTGGGTAGACCGAGCCATCTTTATTAACTATAGAAGGCCCCCCGGCGCCCCGCAACCCTCGGCAGATTTCTGATAAACTGAATCAGTCGGAAACAACGCTCTGGCAGGTTCATTCGCGGCGATCCCGAATCCCGCCCTGTAACCTGAGCCGTACGGAACGTCCCTATCTCCGGCCACTTACCGCTTACAGAGTCGGGGCGTAGCGCAGCCTGGTAGCGCACCTGCTTCGGGAGCAGGGGGTCGGAGGTTCGAATCCTCTCGCCCCGACCAATTGAGCGATTTAACGTAGCTGAATCCCGTCGGTAACCGTCCTCACCCCAACCATTACGGAATGCCGGCCCCCATCCAATCCGCCCCCGAGCCCTTCACCCTCTCCGGCTCCGTTCACATCCTGCTTCAGTTCGACGTCTCCGAAGAGATCCGCCTCGACCGCCTCCGCGATCTCCTCAGTGCCCCAACCGTCCAGCAGCCGGCGCTTAAACATCCCGCGCCTGGCTACGTCCGCTACAAGCGTCCTCCCGTCGTCGAACCCATCGAGCCTCTCGTCCTCGATACCGGCGAACGTCTCCCCGGAGAACTCAAGTATTACGACTACGGCGTCGTCAGCGTCCTCCTTCAGTTCCCCTTCTCCGGCCCCTGGGAGACCCTCATCGCCCTGGTCAGCCGCTGGGCCTGGGAGATCGACTTCGCCGCACACGCCTCGCACATCGTCCGCGAGCGCCTCCAGGTCGCTGCCCCCGCGCTCATCAAGCCTTACGCTGACTGGCTCTCCGAGGACTATCTCATCGTCAACGTCCGACACATCACCGGCTCACCCAGCGCTGCCGACCTCATCGCCGTCCACGGCTCTCGCATCGCCCAGGTCGTCCGCGGCGATACCCTTCCACTCTCCACCCACGAGTGTCAGGAGGTCATCCAGTCCAGCATCTCCTACTACCCCACCGACCTCGCCGTCATCGGCTGGAACGCCGCCTTCCTCTACGACACTCCCACCGGCGCCGAAGCCGCCATCCAGATCATCGAGTACGCCAACTCACAACTCCTCGAGTTCCGCCACTACGACGATCTGCTCACCCGTGTCCTCGACAACGTCTACGACTCCTTCGAGCAGCGCTCCGGCCTCTTCTCCGGCTGGCGACGCGCTGGCTCCGCCAACCGTCTGCACGCCGTCTTGCTCGATGTCATGGAGCTCACCGAACACGCCGACAACGCCATCAAGTTCCTCAGCGACATGTTTGCCGCACGCCTCTACCGTCTCGCCGCCGCCAAAGTCGGCGTCCCCGACTACAAAGACCTCGTCAACCAGAAGATCAACACCGCCGAAGACCTCTACCGCTTCATGGTCGACCAGTTCAACCAGAGCCGCGCCTTCTTCCTCGAATCCGCCGTCGTCATCATCCTAGTCATCGAGCTCATCTTTCTCTTCCGCGGCAAAGTCTTCTAGAAGTTCAGGTACACCGGATTCCCCAGCACCA
>DATHJA010000244.1:0-5806 GCA_035316475.1 Edaphobacter sp.
CGCTCCTGCCGCCTGCAACTCCAGCACGCCCTGCAGTTACTTCTTCTCCTCCGGGGCGGCGTTGGGATAGATCCCCTGGAGAGGAGCGGTCTTCTGGCGTTCGAGCTCCGGGTGCGGGAAGGGCTTGCGCGGCATCATCGCGTCGCGCTCGCTGGTGTTGTAGAGGAAGATCGCCTCGATCACCGCTGCCTGCTGGAGGTCGGTCGCATGCAGACGATCGAAGGTGTCCATGTCGGAGTGGTGGGTGCGAGTATCGTAGTCCATCGGGTCCTGGATGTACTGGAAGCCCGGCAGACCAACCGCATCGAACGACAGGTGATCGGTGCCGCCAGTGTTGCGGTAGCTGATCGTCGTCGCACCCAGATCCTGCAACGGAGCCAGCCACTGGGCGAAGATCGGTGCAATCGCGTAGTTCTCCTGGGTATAGACGCCGCGAACCTTGCCGGTGCCGTTGTCCAGGTTGTAGTAGGCGTCCAGCGTCTCCCACTCCCTGGTCGTCGTCAGCTTGCCGCGCTGGCGCATGAAGCCCGGCGTGCTCGGCGGATCGGGATGCTCCGGCTCGGCGAAGGTCCCGAAGTGCTGCTTGACGTAGCCCTGTGAGCCGAAGAGGCCCTGCTCCTCACCTGACCACAGCGCGATCCGGATGGTGCGGCGCGGCTTGACGCCCAGAGCCTTGAGGATGCGTACGGCCTCCATCGCAACGACGGAGCCAGCGCCATTGTCGGTCGCGCCGGTGCCGGAGATCCAGCTATCGAGGTGGCCGCCCACCATCACGACCTGGTCCTTCAGCTTCGGGTCGGTGCCGGGAATCTCGGCCACAGTGTCGAAGCCGTGCTCGTTGTCGCCGGAGAACTTCGTCTCGATGTTCACTTCGAGAGTGACCGGGACGTTGTGCTCAAGCAGCCGCGCGATGCGGTTGTAATGCTCGATCATCATAACGGCGTTGGGGATGGTGACGGCCGTTTCCTTCTTCTGCGCTCCGGTGACGAGATTGGCACCGTTGTCGTCGAAGATGATGCCGGCACCCCCGCCCTTGCCTCCATCGCGGGTCGGCGTGATGATGGCGGCGACGCCCTCATCGACCATAACCTTCAATGCCGCGGTGCGCACTTGCGCCATCCTGCGGCGCTCGGTGAGAAGCTGCTGGATGTTCGGTTGTCCCGCACGGCCCTCGGGATAGGTCTCCATCTCTTTCAGCTCTTCGTCGGTGTAGCGATGGAAGAGGGGATTGTCGAGATCAGGCGTTGGACGGATGGCTCCGAAGAGAACGATCTTGCCCTTCAGCTTGCCTTTGTATTTGTCCATGTCCTTGATATCGGTGATCGAGACATATACGGCCTCTCCTGTCAGGGGGCCATTCGTCGCGGGCGACCAGGGAGCGGCCTGGAGCCAGATAGGCTCCGGATCGGGCGAGATGATCCGCCCCCAGGTATTGATCTGCTGCCAGCCCATGCCGAACTCGCCCCAGTCTTCCAGATGCGCGTTCTCTAAACCGATCTTGGTCAGCGTGTCTTTGGTCCACCCGTTGGCCTTCGCCATGTTGGGTGATCCGGTCAGACGCGGCCCGATGCCGTTGGTCAGGGCATCGGCGAACTCCATCACATGCGAGTGCTTGAATCCCTCCTCGCGGATGCGGGCGTAAACGGTAAGGTCGAGGTTTTCCTTTGCCGGCTGCGGGCCGTAGTAGGAAGGAGTCTCTGCGGCAGGCTCGTTTTTGACCGGCTTCTTATCGGCTGCTGCAGAGGAGATAGTGAGACCGGCAACTGCAGCCATGAAAAAGCTCCAGCGCGCGGCGGTGCGA
The DNA here is from genome assembly GCA_035316475.1 of Edaphobacter sp. Lineage (GTDB taxonomy): Bacteria > Acidobacteriota > Terriglobia > Terriglobales > Acidobacteriaceae > Edaphobacter. The sequence continues at coordinate 1,802 of DATHJA010000244.1, forward strand.
ACAAATGACATGCGGATGGCCCTCCGGGAAGGTGGTTGGATCGAAGTCGAAAGAATAGCAGAATGCCTTGGAGACGAATGAGATAAAGGAAAAGTCGACGCGCCCAGGCAAAAGACTTCGCTCCATTACGGCCGAGTCTTCTCACACGCCATCGCGCATGAGAAAATCTTCCTCATGAGCGATTTCATTCCTCCGAAACCTACCGGCATCAAGATCGGCGGACTTGGCCCCAAGGCCCAGCGTCTCCAGGCCCTGCGTGAAAAGGCGGCGAAGCTGAAGAGCGGCGAGAAGAACTTCTCCGCCGCCGACACTTCGGTCAAAGCAAAGGACTCCTTCGCCAATACCAAGAAGACCAACTTCCAGCGCAAGGCGACCTAGATATTATCTGGAAAATACGAAGTAGCCAGGCTCTCAGCCCCTGCGGGTGATCCGCTTGATCCAGAGCGTGCCCAGGTATCCCCAGGCGACTACCAGGGTGACGATGCCGACGATCAATCCGCCGCGCTGGTAGCTCAACGCATAGTCCACCGCATGGTTCGTGGTCGAGTTGTAGACCATGATCCCGACGATGCCCAGGAAGGTCGCCGCGAAGAAGGCCGCGAACCCGGCGGCCGCGCCGATCAGCAGGCTGGCAAACCATCCAAGGTCTCCCATGGGGATTCCAAAGAGATTAGCCTTTGTTTCGAGTGCCTGGCGTGATATTCCTTCTCCCTGCGATTCTGACGTCATACCAGTAGAATACTTCTTTATGGCAGAAGGCGTTCAAAACGGACTGCTGCGGGCCACACAGGTGGCTCGCGAGACAGCGGTGCATCACGCACCCAACGGCATCGCCTTCGCGGCGTTCGGCGACAACAGTTTGGAGCGTCCGGACCTGGAGCGCATGGTGCAGGCCGTCCCTTCGGCCATTGCCTCAGCGCTAGCCCGTAAGACCTATTATTTTGTTCCTCTTGCGCTTAGCGAAGGCCGCGCTGGAGATTCCACCCTGGTGGCTCCCGCGTACACCACCGAGCTTGGCGACCAGGCGATCTGCCACCGCAACGTGACCCTCGACAACGCCGAGGGCGTCTTCATCTCTACACGCCTGCTCGGCGACCGCTTCGCCCTCGCCTTCGAGTTCTTCATCAATGTCGGCCACGCCTTTGTCGATATCACCGGCGTGTCGGAGAGCTTTCAGCAGCTCGCCTGGAACCAGGCTCTGGCCGACGTCCGTGGCGAAACCTCGCAGGACGCCTGGGAGAGCCGCAACCTCTCCCTCACGGGAAGGTCCGAGGGTAGAGTCATCGTCGACGAGCGCGCCAAGACAAGCTTTCTCGAAAGCGCCTTCTCCGATGCTATCGCCATCTATCTGCTCTCGTTGGCCATCGACTTCGACTACACGGAGCTGCGGGAGCGCGAGTACCCGCTGCTGGCTCCGCAGGCGCTTGCCGAACGTCTGCGACTGGCCGCCAAACTCTTCCCCCCAAACTCCGGATACGAGTTCTCCGTCCGCTACCGCCGCCGCGCCTAGTGACTGCCAGTACTGGACCTAAGCCAATTAAAGATCTGCGACTGGCCCCTTAGCCTGAGCCAACCGCCTCTCCCAGGCCTCCTGCTCGGTCTTGCCCCAGTGAGCGATCTCCACGGGGTACCCATCCGGATCGGCGAGATTCACAGTTCCGCTGGGCATATACGGAGGATATTTGATCGGGGAGACGGCAATGCCTTTTCCCACCAGGTACGCCCGCAGGCTCTCGAGGTCCTGCGTGTACATGTAGAACAGGAATCCCTGTGCCGCTGCATCGATAGCCACCTCAGCTCGCAGAAACATGACGTCGCCGCTCTCGCAGTGCAGCCGCGCCCAGCCGAGGGGAACGCAGCGGTCCGAATCGATCAGCCTGTAGCCGAGCGCCTCATAGAACGGAATGGAGCGCTCGATCTCAGCGACATGGAGCAGCGGAGTGGAATGAGCAACCCTGGCGGCCATGATCACCTCGCGGAATAGAGGATTGGCCGGATCAGATTACACCCGGTCGCCGGGAGCGGTTGTATCCTACGTTCCGCATCCGCATCCAATTCCACCGGAGCCTGACGCCATGCCTCTTATCCGAACCTGCCCGAACTGCGGACAGAAGAATCGCATCCCCGCCAATCATCTTGCCGACACAGGTCGATGCGGCAACTGCAAGAACGAGCTCGCGCCCGTCAACGAGCCGATCCCCGTCGACACCCAGCTGTTCGATGAGATCGTTCAGAACTCCCCTGTTCCTGTTCTCGTCGATTTTTGGGCGGAGTGGTGCGGCCCCTGCCACATGGCCGCTCCCGAGGTCGCCCGCACCGCCGCCAACACCCAGGGAAAGGCGGTCGTCCTCAAGGTCGATACCGAACAGGATCCGCAGCTCTCGGCACGATACAACGTGCGCGGAATCCCGAACTTCGCCGTCTTCCATGGAGGCAAATTAGTCTCTCAGCAAGCTGGGGTGGTGGGCCATCAGCAAATGGAGAGCTGGCTGGAGGCTGCTGGCAAATCCTGATTTTTCGTCACAAAGTTGTGAGAGCCAGCTTGACAGCGATGGACCTTGAGGCTTAACTGGCATAGATAAACTATGCCAAGGGGTTTCTGTCATGGCCGCGCTCATCAACCGTAAGTCTTCTGCCGAAGAACGTGACGAGATTCCACCGGGAACTCTCTATCTGCTCATCCTTAAAACTCTTGCGGTTCGCCAACGCCTACATGGCTATGAGATCGCGGAGTCGATTCAGCAGCAGTCCGATGAGGTGCTGCGGGTTGAAGAGGGTTCGCTTTACCCGGCGCTTCAGCGCATGCTGCTGAAGGGCTGGGTGACCGCCGAGTGGGGAGTGACCGCCGGCAACCGGCGCGCGCGCTACTACACCCTTACTCCCGACGGCCAAAAGCAGCTGCACATTGAGGTCTCTCAGTTTGAGCGGGTGATGGGAGCCATCACCCGCGTCATCCAGACCGCCTGACATCACAAGGAGCGCACCATGAGTCTGACTGGGGAGATCAAGCGACGCATCCAGGTCCTTCTGCACCGCGACCAGTCTCAGCGCGAGCTGGACGAAGAGATGCAGCTCCACCTTGACCTGCGCCAGCAACAGAGGCAGGACGCCGGACTCGCGCCCGATGCCGCTCGACGAAGCGCCCGCCGAGCCTTCGGCAATACAACCCGCATTCAGGAGAAGAGCCGTATGACATGGGGATCGGAGTGGATGGAAAGTCTGTGGCAGGATATCTCCTACGGGATGCGCTCGATGCTGCGCTCGCCCGCGCTTACCGTAGTGGCTCTGCTGTCGCTCGCCCTTGGGATTGGAGCCAACACCGCCATCTTCAGCTTTCTCGATGCAATCGTGCTTCGCTCGCTCCCCGTGAAAGACCCTGGGCAGCTTGTACTTCTTGGCCTGGGAGATGATTCGGGCGAGACCGATGACTACGGTTCGACCGTCCTCTACTCCTATCCCTTCTTTCAGCAGTTCAAGCAGAAGAACGAAGTCTTCTCGGATGTGGCAACGGTCCTTAGCTTCGGAGGCGATGCATACGGCACTGTCGATGGACGCGACCAGATGGAACGAATGATGGTCGATACCGTCTCCGGCAGCTTCTTCCAGACGCTTGGCGTCGAGCCTTTCTTAGGAAGAGGGCTTACCGAGGCCGATGACAACTCTGAAGGCGATCATCCTGTTGCCGTAATCAGCTACGGCTGCTGGCAACGCACCTTCGCCGGCGATCCCAATGTGCTCGGCCACAAGATCAAACTAGGAGACACAACCTTCAATATCGTCGGCGTTGCGCCACCCGCGTTCTTTGGCATCATGGTGGGGCATGAGCCGGACCTCTGGGTTCCCTTTTCGATGATGCAGGCCGTCCCTCCGCACAGGAATGGGTACAAGCAGAATTTTTTTCAGTCGAACCTGATCTTCGGGCGACTGAAACCCGGCGTCACCCAGGAGCAGGCTACGGCAAACGTCAACGTTCTTTACCAGCAGATCATCCGCGCCTTCCCCGAT
>DATHJA010000245.1:0-4930 GCA_035316475.1 Edaphobacter sp.
CGAGATGGTGATGCCCGGCGACAACATCCAGCTGGAGATCACGCTGCACACCCCGGTGGCCATGGAGAAGGGCCTCAGGTTCGCTATCCGCGAAGGCGGAAGAACCGTAGGCGCTGGAACCATCTCCGAGATCATCAAGTAGGTACTACGCGTACGGCGGGTGCGCGCTTCGCGCGTATCCTGCCGGATGCCAAACAATCAGGCGGCGAGCTTCGGCTCGCCGCTTTTGTTTTGCGTGTCGTGAGCTGGCAGCTGTCGTCTCCATGGGATCAGGGAAGCGCGCGCGGACGCTCCTGAGGGGGAGGATTTTTGGAAACAACTTCTATTGGGTTGGGTTTACTCCTAACGGAGCGAACGGAGGAAGTATGTTTCTTTCGAAGATGGTTCAACTTTCGGTTTTGGGTGTGGTGCTGGCGGCGGCGCCAGCATTGGCTCCTGCGAATGCGCAAGTGGTCGTAAACATCGGCGCGGCGCCGGTATGCCCATATGGGTATTTCGACTATGCGCCCTATGACTGCGCGCCATATGGCTACTACGGGCCGGACTGGTTCGCGGGCGGTATATTCATCGGAGCTGGACCCTGGTTCCATGGGCCGCACGGCTTCTATGGGCACGTGGACAACCGTTATGATCCGCATCATGGATACGCGGGACCGTTCCCGTCGCGGGGAGCGCAGCCGTTTGCTCACTTCCAGGGCAATGAGGCCCGCGATGGTCAGGGCCATATTGGCAACGCCGGCCACGCACCCGCTGGGGAGCGCTCCGCCGGGTTCTCCGGCGGTGGACATCCGGGGGGTGGCGGGCATTCAGGAGGCGGCGGACATCGCTAAAGCCGGGTCACAAGCCGGATGAAGGCTTGCGGAGCGCCGAAGTTCGGATCTCGAAAACCGTATTGAAAATCGAGCGGCGGCCAGCAATGGCCGCCGCTGATTTTTTAACCCTTTGCAAGGCTTTCTTTATCCGTGTCTTTCGTGGATAATGGTACGAGGCGAATGCGTGGCCTGACCGCTTCGTCCTCCGGTAACAAAACTCAGGATTTGGTTGCAGGGACCAATAACCCCTGCGTCGCGGCGTGTCGGGCGGAAGGTTCTATAGCCCTCCAAACAACAAGCTGCTTGCCAGTCGAAGTGACTGGCCACGTTAGAAGGAGACGACAACAATGCGCGAGATCATCACCCTCCAGTGCCCGGAGTGCAAGAACCGGAACTACTCCACCACGAAGAACAAGAAGACGACGACTGGCCGTCTGGAGTTCTCAAAGTTCTGCAACACCTGCCGCAAGCATACGGCCCACAAAGAGACGAAGTAGGACTGGCCGTCCAGGCAGAAGCGCTTGGCGCAAGGGCCTTCGGATGGATTTCAGTTGCTTCTCGGGGGAGTAAGCTCAACGGTTAAACTGTCGGTCTCCAAAACCGAACTTCTCGGTTCGAATCCGAGCTCCCCCGCCATCCTTTCCCGATCGACCGGAAGGACGACGAGCAGAAGTCAGTACGAGAAAGATTTTGAGGCGGCATGATGGCCAAGACAGTAGCGGTAGCAGAACAGCAGACGAATCCGGGGATGCAGTCGTTGAAGTCGCTTCCGGAGCGCACCAGCAGCTTTCTGCGGGATGTGCGCAGTGAGATGCGGAAGGTGGTCTGGCCCTCGCGAGCCGAGGTTCAAGCGACCACGACCGTGGTCATCGTAACGGTATTTATCTTCGCTGCTTATTTCTGGCTGGTGGATAACATCATCGGGCGTGCGGTGGAAGCTGTGCTCGGCGCGGCGACGAAGTAAACGGTCTTTCGCTGGATGACGGCGAAGACGTAGAAACAGAAACACGATGCGTGAAGAAGGCATAACCATGGCGGAAGAGCAACAGAATCCGGGAGAGCAGAACCCTGAAGCGTTAAGTGCAGGAACTGACTCGTCCTCCGAGCAGCCAGCCGAGCAGCTGGCCCCGCCGGTCAACGAAAACTTTAAGTGGTACATCATCCACGCCTACTCCGGTTTTGAGCGCAAGGTGCGCGAGTCGCTCGAGAGCCGTATCTCGGCCTTCGGCCTGCAAAACAAGATCGGCCGGATCATGATTCCCACCGAGCCGGTGACCGAGCTCCGCAATGGCAAGAAGTACACCATCGAGCGGGTCTTCCTTCCCGGTTATGTGCTGATCGAGATGGACCTCGATAACGACCTTTGGCATGTGATCAAGAACACGCCTCGCGTGACGGGCTTCCTGGGCACGGGCGACAATCCGGTTGCGCTCTCCGAGCAGGAGGTCAGCTCGATTCTCTTCCGCTCCGACATCGCGAAGGATAAGCCGACGCTCAAGATCAAGTTCGACAAGGGCGAGCAGGTCCGTATCAACGAAGGGCCGTTCGCAAACTTTACCGGCGCAGTCGATGAGGTCAACGAAGACAAGCAGACCCTGAAGGTTATGGTCAGCATCTTCGGTCGTTCCACCCCGGTCGAGATTGAGTTTTCGAAGGTGGATAAGATCGAGGAGTAGATTTCTGGTCCGTCTGAAATGCGGCGGGCTCTGAAGTGAGTTTGGAAATATCAAATTAAGCGAGACGGCCGTGAGGCCTCCGCAGGAAAGCGTAAGAGGATTTACCCATGGCACCGAAGAAGATTACTGGATACGTCAAGCTTCAGATCATGGCCGGCAAGGCGACACCTGCGCCGCCGGTCGGCCCCGCGCTCGGTCAGGCGCAGGTCAACATCATGGAGTTCTGCAAGCAGTTCAACGAGCGCACGAGCAAGGACCCGGCGCTGACCGGCCTCACGGTCCCGGTTGTGATCTCGGTCTACGCTGACCGTACCTTCAGCTTCGTCACCAAGACGCCTCCGGCTCCGGTGCTTCTGCTGAAGGCCGCCGGCATCGAGAAGGGCTCGGGCACTCCGAACAAGGAGAAGAAGGGCAAGGTCACCGAGAAGCAGGTTCTTGAGATCGCCAAGCAGAAGATGCCTGACATGAACGCCGCTTCGGTCGAGGCTGCTGCAAAGACGATCCGCGGCACCGCCCGTTCGATGGGCATCGACGTCGTCGCCTAAGCGAATCGATCCGTCCCGCGATTCTATAGTTCTATTTCTAAAATCTAAAAAGGACACAGCATGGAGCCGTAATGGTTCCATGCTGTGTCCTTTTTCTTTTTAGGGTTTGTTGCTGCGACCAATGTAGCGGTAGATAGCGCAGAGCTCATCTCCGGTAGATCCGTACTCCTCCTGCTGGGCGATCGCTTCGAGGTCTGCGGCGTGGTCGTCCGGACTCATCGGGACCGCCCCTTGCCATAGCAGCTGGAAGGCAGGATGGCGGCTGAGGATCGCTCCGTGTTCGGCATTGACGTAGAGGATGTCGAGGTCTCCGGAGCGGCTGGGGAAGGAGGACTCGATGCGGCGGAGCAGGGCTTTGAGGACCGGATCTTCGAAGGGGTGGAAGAGGAAGATCAGGGTGGGGGTGGACGGGAAGGTCAGATTGAGAGCGTCGTCCTGAACGATGTGGACCGGAGCGATGGCCGGGGCTGTCGGATCGGCTCTGTGCGCCTCCTGCCAGAGGGAGACGTTGGATTCGGCGATGGCGGCCATCGCGGGATTGAGCTCGACGCCGATGACCTGGCGGAAGGGGAGCTCGCTGGCGAGAAGGACAGCTCTTCCTTTTCCTGCGCCGATGTCGAGGAAGGTGTAATCGGTGATGTGGTGGAGGGGCAAGGTCTCGCGCCAGCGCTCGACCAGGGAGCGGAGGATGGAGGGCGCGACCGCATAGTATGCCGTGATGTGCTCGTCGTTCGGGTGGCCGGTGACGAGGTCGCGCGCGGGCACGAGACCGCTGGTATCAGTTCCGTGAATTTGATCGAAGGGGTGGACGGGGACGGAGGTGCGCTTGAGCAGGTCGCGGGGGCGGATGGGCGTGACGGGTGTTCGGGACTCTGATCTGGGCTTTGATTTGGGCTTCAATTTGGGCTTCAATTTGGACATGGGCTCGCTAGCGGATCTGTACCAGGTTGGGGTTGCCGTCGAGGCCGAGGATTCGGCGGCCAACGGGGGTGATCTGCTGCGGGGTCCAGGGTGGTTGATCGAGGAGGACGATGGTGATCTCGCCCGCCTCTTCGAGGCCGGCGAGGCGGTTGCGGATCTGCGCGGTGAGCAGCGCTGCGGGCTCGTCGGCCGGGTTCGCAGGGGTGAGCTCGATGTGGATGCGGTGCTTCTGGGGGACGCCGGGGATCCCCGCGCCCGGGGCCTGAGGGTCGGGTGAGACCTCGACTCCTCGGATCAGGCCGAGGTCTACGATGTTGCAGGGAAGGCTGGGGTCGTAGCAGGCGCGCAATGCGGTGAGGATGTCGGCTTCGGTGAGCATTTTTGCGGGATTCGATCCTGACGGCCGGGGTCCGGAGGCGAGATGATCCTCCCCTCCTCATTATCTTGTAAAATATTCAATCTTTGGGACTTAGATGGGGACCATGTTTGCAAAATATTCAAAACAAATGGTTTACTTGCAAAATATTGAATAATAATGACTTACGTTTCTAGAAGATCTTCTCTTGAGCTCTATTTCTATTCTAGCAAGGCAGCGGAAACTCATCGGCACCTGGGATGTTGTTTGATTTGTGATGGTTAGGTGGGTTTTGGACTTGACTGAATGCTTGGGGTCGCGATTGCCCCATTCATGGCGCGATGAGACTGCGCCATGAATGGGGCTCCAAAGTACCCTGGAGCCCACCTCAGGTGCCCTCTTCACTCCAGTGAGTCAGCTCGCCGGAGATCGATTCTTCGTTTGGCATAACACTTTTCTTCAGGGCTGGCTTCGGAGGTAGAGAAGCAGATTCCTCCTCTCCCTCGTCGTCCGGATGGCGACGATTTCGGCCGGAATGACGAGTTCTCGATATTTACCGGGTTTGCGACGATTTTTTACAAAAAATCATGTCGTTTTTTGTTCAGAAGCGCTTTTCCCTGA
>DATHJA010000246.1:0-2947 GCA_035316475.1 Edaphobacter sp.
CACAAGTCCGATACCGGTTCCTTCCGGCTTCGTCGTATAGAAAGGAACGAAGAGATTGCTGGCGTTGGTCAGTCCCGGGCCGTTATCGATGATTCCGATGATGACGTCCGTCGCTGTGGTCTTCCATTCAATTACGACGCACGCTGCCCCGCCGTGCGTCGTATCGGGTCCAAGCGTGGCTTCGGCTGCGTTGCGCACAAGGTTGATCAGCGCCTGCTGAATCTGGTCCGCATCCGCGGGAAGGGTTACCGCTCGCCCTCCCTTTACGGTCACTCGAACACGCGTCTCCAGTTGTGCCACCCGGTCAATCAGCGGCGCAAGCGGAATCAGTTCGAGACGTGGCGCTGGAAGGCCCATCAATTGGCGATAGGCCTGAAGAAAACGATTCAGAGACTCTGCTCGGCTTTCAATGACTTCGAGCCCGCGGTCAAAGTCGCCACGTCTATTGGCTGGAATCGCATCGGCCACCCGGCCGCGCAGGCTCTCCGCAATGGATTTGATCGGGGCGAGGGAGTTATTGATCTCGTGGCCCATCACGCGGATGAGCCTGGCCCATGCCAGTCGTTCCTCCTCCCGCAACGCCGCACTCACATCGGAGAGAACGACGAGCGTGTGAGGAATCCCGCTTAGGCGGAAGCTCGCCCGCTTGACGATCCACCGCGCAGCCTGCTGTCCATTGCCGAGGGAAAACAGGTCGTCGTCCGAAGCTTCGAGCAGATATGCCAGCTCAAACTCCTCGGCCAGATGGCCGAGTGCTCTCTTTGCATCGACCCCGAGCATCTGTTCGGCGGAGGCGTTGATCAGCTTGAGCCGGCCCTCCGGATCGAAGGCAAACACCGGAGACTGCATCGAATTGAGCACGCGCTCCACCAGGGCTATCGCCTCCAGTGCACCCGCACGCTGAGCCTGCAACATGCCTGCCAGAGCATTGATCTCGAGGGCGAGATCGCCCATCGCGTCATCCCTTATTGCGCCGCGCGCGCGAAACGAGTAGTCGTCCTCGCGCAACGCGGCGATGACGTTCGCCAGAGTCTGCAACGGGCGGGTCACCTGTTCCATCACCAGAGAAACTATAAAGGCCCATCCCCCGACAAGGATGAGCAGGACGATCCAAAGGACAGATGGGTCCGTCTTTTCCGAGTGCAGGACAAACCAGCTCAGGATGAGAACCGGTACGCCCATTAACTGAAGCCATAGCCGCAGTCTGCGTTCGAAGCTCAGCCTTCGCCGCGACTTGCCCAGATTGATCCGGGTTACTGGCTGCGCGCGCGGCTGCGGATCAGAGGCCATATTTTTCAATACGACGGTAGAGAGCCCCACGGCTCAGGCCGAGCGCATCGGCCGCATGGCTGACGTTGCCGTGGGCACGCGCCAATGCCTTGCGAATCAGGATGGCCTCGACCGTCTCAAGGCTCATGTCATCCAGGGATTGTCCAGTCGCCGCACGTTGCCCCTGCAGGCCGAGATCGGCAACCTCGATGCGTTCACCTCGCGCCATCAGCACTGCTCGCTCGAGCGTATGGTCCAGCTCGCGTACGTTTCCTGGCCATCCGTACTGCAGCATCTGCTGCATCGCCGCGGGCTCCACTCCCTGGAGCGGCCTGCGGTATCTCGCGGAGTGACGCGAAAGGAAGTGCGCGACCAGGGCAGGGAGATCCTCGCGGCGGTCACGTAGCGCAGGAAGCATGATCTCAACCGTGTTCAGGCGAAACAGCAAGTCCTCGCGAAAGCGGCCCGCGGCGCATTCCGTACGCAGGTCGGCATTCGTTGCCGAGAGCATCCGCACATTCACGCGCTGGGTCTTCGAAGAGCCCACCCGCTCCATCTCTCCGGTCTCGAGCACGCGCAGCAGTTTGGCCTGCTGGCGGACAGGAATGTTCGCGATCTCGTCCAGGAACAGCGTGCTGTTATTGGCCAGCTCAAAGCGTCCAATGCGATCGGCCCGCGCATCCGTAAAGGCTCCTTTGACATGACCGAAGAGCTCGCTCTCGAATGTACCCTCAGGCAATGCGCCCGTGTTGACGGTAATCAGAGTGCGGTCTGCCCGCGCCGACAGGCGATGCAGCGTCTGCGCGACGACCTCTTTGCCCGTGCCATGCTCGCCTGTGATCAGTACATTTGCATCCGATGGGCCGATCCTCGCCATCGTCTCGACGACCGGCCGCATCGCCGGCGCTGAAGCAATAAAGTCAGGAGCTCCCGGAGCGCGCAGAATGCGGTTCTCCGCCTCCAGCCATTGCGCCTTTCGCTGGCTGCGATACAGCTCCATCTGGGTGCGCATCACGCTCAACAGGCGCGCGTTCTCCCATGGCTTCTGGATGAAATCTCCCGCGCCGCGGCGGATCGCCTCCACTGCGAGATCGATGTTCCCCCACGCCGTCATGACGACGATGGGGACCTGCGCGTCGATCTCACGGATACGTGCAACCAGCTCCAGCCCTTCTTGACCTGAGGTCGTATCCCGCGTGTAGTTCAGGTCAACCAGCACGCCATCATAGCTCTCGCGCGTCATGGCCTCCAGAGCTAGCGCCGGAGTGCGCACCATCTCCAGTTCGTATCCCTCTGGCCTCAGCAGAAGGTGGATAGCCTCCAGGATGTGCTGTTGATCGTCGGCGACGAGCAGCTTGTACGGCGCCTCTCGTCCTGCTGCGCCAGTATCCTTCGTCGTGATCTCTTCCACCATGAAGCTTCTCCCTGCTATTCGCCACCTGGAGCAATTCCCGTCCTCGCTGATTCTATCGAAATCTGGTACGCGTCCAGTATCGAGCCCACAGATCGGTCCAGTTCGATCTTCGCCTTCTGATATGCCGTCATAGCGGCCACCAGGGTCGACTCCGCCGCAGACAGATCGCGCCGCGCCGTCAGGGTCTGGTAGTTTGACCCTGCCCCCAGCTCCTGTTCTTTCGCGGTGATGTCGAATGTCTTCTGCGCCAGCTCGCGAGCCTTG
>DATHJA010000247.1:0-2563 GCA_035316475.1 Edaphobacter sp.
TCAGCTGGCCGCCGAATGCTCCCTGCATATGTCAAACGCATTCCTGCAGGGGAACAGGTACCTCAGCAGAAGGCTCGCGACAAGGCACTTCTAGGGCTTCGCGAATCCGTGAATCCCTACGCCATGCTGGGATGGAGTGTCTCTGCCGGCTGGTCGTATTTGATTGATAGCAGCCCGAAGTATGGAGTTAACGGACCTGCTTACGCCCAACGCTTAGGAGCAGCTGCAGCTCTCGCCTCCAGCAAAGAGATCTTCGGCGATGCCGTTCTGGCAACGGCATTCCATCAAGACCCTCGTTACTACCAGCGAGGCCGCAGCCACAGATTCCTCAATCGAGTTGCCTACGCCGCAACCCGGCCCCTCGTCGGCAGAACCGACGGTGGCAAAACGATTCCTAACTTCGCATTGATCCTTGGAGCAGGTGGAGCGGCCGCGCTTACGCAAACCTATTATCCTGAGCGTGACACGACAGGCCCCCAGGTTGCTCGAACCTGGGCTACCTCGCTCGGAGGGTCCGCTCTTGGTTATCTTGCCAGCGAATTTGGGAACGAAATCCTCCAGTGGGCCCACCTCAGTAAGCAGGAATAATCCTTCCGCACCCTGGGTTTGACCCCTCAGGCGGAAAGAGTTTGGTGAACATGCACAGGGTTGTGATCTTGGGAGTACTGCTTTTTTCTATAGGCCCGGCCGTCGCTCAGACGACGGGCCCATCCACTGCGGACTCCCCCGGCCTCGTCGAAAGCTCCTCATCCTCCTCCATCGCAGCCGAGCCGGACGCTCCCTCGACTGAGGCCGCTGCCGACGACCTTCCCGACTCCCCCGGCACGATCCAGATGGAAGATGCTGTCGCCGCGACGAAGCGATCGCGCCACGCCAGCGGAAAAGATCAAGTTCCCTCCTGCAATCTGCTGGGAGCCGTCTGGATGATCCGCTACGATCCGAACAGGCTCGATCAGCCTCCGCCCCGCTGCGGTGAGTTGATCTACCCTTACCAGCGATTTCTAAGTACCAATATCCCGGTTCCCCTGAACTGGAAGCAGAAGGGCTACCTGGCCGCTCACTACACCACCGACCCGGCGAGCCTGGGAACCATCGTCGGCCTCTCGGCCATCAACATCGCCGCGGATTCGCACACAGCCTACGGCCCGGGGTGGAAGGGTTTCGGCGAGCTTGCGGGAATCAGTCTGGTGCAGAACGCGACCGCCGAGTTCTTCGGCACCTTCGCGATCCCCAGCCTCGCGCATCAGGATCCGCGCTACTACCGCGTGCCCGGCAAGCCGATCGGAAAACGCCTCCTCTACTCGATCACCCGCAGCTACGTCTCCAGAAGCGATGAGGGCAAGACGATGCCGAACTACAGCGTCTTCGCCACGTATCCAATCATCGCCGAGCTTGGAAATCTGTACGTCCCCGGCATTCAGAGCGACGGCCCCTCAACCGCCGAGCGCATTCTGACCGGAATCGCCCTCGACCCGGTAAACAACCTGGTGAACGAGTTTCTGCCCGATGTGGCGAAACACGTCCACGTCCGCATCATCTTCGTCCAGCAGATCCTGAACAATATCGCCGTCTCCGGAAACGGCCCACTGTAACCCCTAAATCGGGCGCGGAACCAACTTTTGCAACTTTTTCCTGTCTTCCGCTCAATCCATGGTGGTTACCGTTCAATGCAGATTCTTGCCATTCGCTTGCGTAAACTTCGGTTCGGTCACCCTTCTGGATAACCTTAAGGAGATTCAACCCCTTGCCCCTCTTCTACTTATAGGTAGAAGATAAAGACAGGTTGAATCAGGGTGCCCCCGCTTCCAGAAAACGGCACCTGTTCAGTCTTGAAGACGGAATCAGGAGACTAGAAAACGCATATGGCAAAGTCCGCGAAGTTAGCCGAGAAGGCTCTCACGTATGGCGCAAAGGCCGCTTGGGCCGTGTTCGACAAGCTGAACTCGATCTCGCCCAACCCGAGCTTCACCCCGAAGTGGAGCGACAAGCCCCTCCTGAAGTCGTACCAGAAGGAGAAGCCCCCGCTGGGTTGGCCCCGTACCACCGATTCGCTCTGCCCCAGGTGCGTTCCTGAGATCCGCCAGCAGATCGTCGACGGCAAGCTGCCCCACGAGATCCTGCTCAACGAGAAGGTCGGCGAGATCAAGGCCCAGATTATCGAGCGCGACGGCCAGATCCTTATGGTTAAGGACTGCCCCATCCACGGCCACTTCGAGGACGTTATGTCCATCGACCCGCCGATGATGAAGCACCTCGAAGACGTCTTCCCTGGCCGCGACATTCGCGCCCACAACGACGAGAAGCTCCACAACCACGGCACCTCGACCGTGACGCACGGCCGCGGTTCGGTTCTGACCATCGACCTGACCAACCGTTGCAACATGATGTGCGACCCCTGCTTCATGGACGCCAACCAGGTCGGCTTCGTCCACGAGCTCACCTGGGACGAGATCAAGACCATGCTCGACAACGCGATCACCATCAAGCCGCGTCGTCAGATGTCGGTCCAGTTCTCCGGTGGCGAGCCCACGCTCAGCCCCTACTTCCTCGACGCCGTCGCCTA
>DATHJA010000248.1:0-3924 GCA_035316475.1 Edaphobacter sp.
CGTTTGTCGCGTGGGGCCAGACGAAGGCGGTCACGCTCCCTGCCGGAACGCCGCTGCCGGTCCGCATCGTCGGGCATCTTCCCATGCGGGCTGGAGAGACCGTCCGCGCCGAGCTCATCTATCCGGTTTACATCGACAACCGGATTGCGCTCAGAGAAAAGACCGCTCTCCTCGGTACCGTGACCGAGCTTCACGCAAATCAGACGCAGCGTGTTCGCGCTCGCATCAATGGCGACTTCACTCCCTTCCATACACCGGTCGTACGTTTCAGCCAGATCGTGCTCGACAACGGTATGGCGATTCCCATTGAAGCGGGAGCAGCGACCGATGGCGCACCTCTGCTTCGGCTCACGGCGCCTGCTCCACGCAAGGGCGGCTTCGTTCACAAGCAGTGGGACGCCGGCGTGCAGATCCTGCACGATCAAGTCGGCGTCTTCACCGCTCCGAACAAGGGCGACCGCCTGCTCCAGCTTGTCTATCACCAGTTGCCCTATCACCCGGAACGCATCGAGGACGGCACGGCCTGGACCATCGAGACGGCGGAGCCCGTCACAATCCCTGCCCAGATTTCCGTCCAGCCCACAGCGTCTCCGACCACCACGACTTCCGCGATGACGAACGATGCTGGCCGGCCTACATGGATGATTGATGCCTACCTGCGCGATCAGCTCAGCTCGGCATCGGCGAAGCCCGGCCAGCCTGTCCAGGCGGTCGTCTCGGAGCCTGTCTATAACCGCGACCACACGATCGCGATTCCCCAGGGAGCTGTCCTGATGGGAGCCGTCACGCAAGCTCGTCCGGCACGCTCCTTCGCACGGGCGGGAGCTCTCGCCTTCGACTTCAAGCAGATTGTGTTGCCCAGCGGGCAGACGCAAAACGTGCAGTCGGCGCTGACGGGAGCCGATGCCGCATCGAGCGCCAATCTTGCCATGGACTCCGAAGGCAAGGTCAAGCCCAAGCCACAAGACAAGATCGTCGTTCCACTTCTTCTCGCCCTGCTGGCAACGCGTCCGCTCGACGAAGACGGTGGACTTCAGGCCGGTAGAAATCTCGTGGGAGCCAACGGATTTGGACTGGCGGGAAACCTTATCGCGCTTGCCACCGGATCGTCAAAGACGGCAGCGGGAATCGGAGCCTACGGTGCTGCCGTCTCGCTCTACCGCCGCTGGATTGCCCACGGCAACGAGGTCACCTTCGCGAAGGATACGCGTCTCGCGCTCGAGGCTACCCCGCGTAATGCCTCCGTTCTCAAACCATAGAGCCCACAGCCCGGCTTCGTCGCCAGGAAACCGTGGCTACTCCCACTCAATCGTTCCCGGCGGCTTCGAGGTGATGTCGTAGACCACGCGGTTGATCCCGCGCACCTCGCTCACGATGCGGCTTGAGATCGTGCGCAGAACCTCATACGGCAGCGAAGCCCAGTCCGCCGTCATGCCGTCCTCGCTCTCCACCGCGCGGATCGCGCAGGTATAGGCATACGTCCGTTGGTCACCCATCACCCCCACGCTCTTGACCGGCAGCAGCACCGCGAAGCTCTGCCACACCTTGCGATAGAGTCCCGCCTTTTTGATCTCGGTCACTACGATCTCGTCGGCCTCCTGCAACAGAGCCACGCGATCCGCCGTCACCTCGCCCAGAATGCGCACGGCCAGCCCCGGTCCTGGGAACGGCTGCCGCTCCAGAATCTCCTCCGGCATCCCCAGATCGCGGCCGATCCGCCGCACCTCGTCCTTGAACAGATCACGCAGAGGCTCAATCAGCTTCAGCTTCATGTTCTCGGGCAGACCACCAACGTTGTGGTGGCTCTTGATCGTGTGCGACGGCCCGTGCACGCTCGATGACTCGATCACATCCGGATACAGCGTCCCTTGCACCAACCATGCAACCTCTTCCCCAGCACTCTTCTCCGCCTCGAAGATCCTGGTCGCTTCATCATCGAAGACCGCGATGAACTCGTTGCCGATAATCTTGCGCTTCTTCTCCGGATCGGTCACCCCCGCCAGCTTCGTCAGGAAGCGCTCGCCCGCGTCGACGGCGACGACGTTCAGCCTCAGCCCCTCGCGCATCGTCTTCTGCACTTTGAAGAACTCGTCCTTACGCAGCACGCCGTTGTTCACAAAGATGCAGGTCAACCGGTCGCCGATGGCGCGCGCCACCAGCACAGCGGCGACTGAGGAGTCCACGCCTCCGCTCAGCCCACAGATAGCGTGACCTTCGCCTACCTGTGCCCGAATCTTCTCCACCGTCGATTGGATGAAGTGCTCCGGCGTCCAGTCCTGTTTTGCGCCGCAAATGTCGAGACAGAAGTTCTTCAGCAGCTCCATGCCCTGCCGCGTATGCGCGACCTCAGGATGAAACTGCACCGCCCAGATACGCCGCGACTCGTCGGCGATTCCCGCCACGGCATTCGCTGTCTTCGCCGTCAGACGAAAACCTTCGGGCAGCTCCTTCGCCTCATCGCCGTGCGACATCCACACCTCAAGCGTCTGCGGCAGCCCACGAAACAGTGGAGTCTCTTCAATCACGCTCACCTGCGCATAGCCGTACTCGCGCGCCGGAGCAGACTCCACCTTGCCGCCGAGATGATGCGTGATGAACTGCAGGCCATAGCAGATCCCCAGCACAGGAGCTCCCATGGCAAGCACCGCGGGGTCCGCCTTCGGAGCATCGGCATCATAGACCGAGCTGGGCCCACCCGAAAGGATCACGCCCTTCGGCTTCAGCGCGCGAATCTCGTCCAGCGAAACCGTACATGGCAGCACGACCGAAAATACGTTGAACTCGCGAATACGCCGCGCGATGAGCTGAGTGTACTGGGATCCAAAGTCCAGGATGACGATCGTTGAGGTGTCCACAACCCTAGTGTAAACGGCGGACGCGCCTGCTCATGCACCTTCGGACTCGTAGGCGCGCCACAGCTTCAGCGAAGCCACCGAGCGGGCGACGTGGAAGAAGTCCGAGGCGATGAGGTACAGAACGGCCACAATCCCCCACCACACATGCAGGAAGCCCGGCGTCGCGACGCTCTCAAACGGCACCGGCGTGGCGGAAAAGACCATGGCCAGCACCACCAGCGCGACCTTCACGATCCCCATCACCAGGTTGATCTCAACCAGCTTGCCCCGGAGCGGCCCCAGCCGGAACGCCGCAGCGAGGCTCGCCCCCGGCCCAAGGTTGCGCAGCATCGCCAGCAGAGGAGCCATGCTGAGCAGCCAGCTGATCACGGCCCACAGCGCAAACACGCCCAACGTCGAAAGAATCGCAAACGCGAAGTAGACGACAAGATTCGGGTCTGCCCCTCGCTCGAGCGGCCCCGTCACCGTGACCGACGCAGCCCATCGCAGGCATACCAACCACAGGAAAAACGCGGCGGCGAGCGCGATCACGCGGAGCAGTTGCAGCACCATCGTCGTCAACAGCCTTACATGCAACGCAGGATCAGCACGGCGCAGGACGAGCGTTCGCCCAAGCGACGACCACACCACCCACGCAATCAGCAGCAGAGGCACCAGCCAGACTGCCACCCGGCTCACCGGAGGCAGCAGAGCCACCATGGCCTGGGCCAGTGTCTGGGCGGCATCCAGAGGCCGGGTCACCGTCATCGCCTGCAGGGCATTCATATCGAGCGAGCTCTCAGAGAGAACGCGCTGGCCAACGTGCCACAACAACGCCAGAGCGGGCACCCCGTAGGTCCATCGCCACAGAATCTCCAGCAGCGTCAGCGAAGGCCGCGACCAGCACTCCGAAAGCGTGTGGACGAAGGACTGCGTCCCCCGGACAGTACCATCGGCAGCGGAGACGAGCTCGCCCCTATTCCGATCCAGCCCCAGCCGGTCCATTACTTCACCACAAGGTTCACGAGTTTGCCCGGCACCACGATCACCTTCACCACAGTCTTGCCTTCGATTCGCGCCTTCACCTTCT
>DATHJA010000249.1:0-17041 GCA_035316475.1 Edaphobacter sp.
CTGGTAGTACGTGTACATCGGGTTCAGCGTCAGCGACCACATGTGAGCATTTCCATCCAATCCGGCGAAGCTGATCGGGGCGCCCGTATCATCCACCAGTCCCAGAGCGGTATAGCGGGCATACTGCCGATCCAGATTGCCTCCGGTCAGCCCGAACCTGTCATAGTCGTACTGCAGCAGAACCGCGAACTTCTTGTTGAACTGGTACCCTCCGCCCACCTGGAACTTCCAGCTCAGGCCCAGATCCTTGCCTGCCGAGCCCGTAGGCAAATCGAATCCCACTCCCGCAGCGAAGGTGAACTTGTTCGACCCATCGGGGTGGTGCCAGCGATCGCTGTAGTTCGTCCTCCGGCCATATCGCCGCCGCGGTGGCGGCTGGTCCTCCGCCGGCCTCAGATCGAAATCCTTCGCCAAAGCCGTCTCCTCCGCCCCGGCGCTCGAGCTGT
This sequence comes from Edaphobacter sp., assembly GCA_035316475.1. Classification (GTDB taxonomy): domain Bacteria; phylum Acidobacteriota; class Terriglobia; order Terriglobales; family Acidobacteriaceae; genus Edaphobacter. Next base: position 447 of record DATHJA010000249.1, read on the forward strand.
AGCTCAGATCGTCCGGCTTGGTCAGATCAATCGGCGCCATCAAACTCTTCTTCAGGTCGACGGGCTTATCACCAGGCGTAGGCGCTGCAGATTGCGCGAGAGCGCACACACTCGCCCCGGCGCTCAAAAAGGTGACAGCCGCTGCATGCAACATCACCCTGCTGAGAAGGTTTTTTCTGGTCGTCAAATACATCCTTGTAGCTCCCCCAGGTAAAGTCTTATCCCGTATAACCCTAAGTCAATGTGCTTGTTGTGTAGGACGCGCGAAATGGGTATTTGGATGACAAACATTTGTATTGTTTTGTGACCGATGCAATCAAAAAGGGCACCCCACCCCGGGGTGCCCCTTTATCGGAGAACATCTCCTTAGTGAATATCGAACTGCTCCGGATGCAGGCCCGGGTCCGACTTCACCAGAATCGTCTTGCCCACGATCTCCTCCATCTCCTGCAGCCACTTGGTCGACGACTTCAGCTGCTTCACCACGTCCGGATGCACACGCAGCATCACGTCTCCACGATCCAGGTGCCTGGACATCTTCCGCATCTCCACGTAGATGTCGTTGCATACCGTCACCGGAGACTTCACCATACCCGTCCCAGTGCAGATCGTGCACTGCGTCGAAAGCGTTCGCTCCAGCGACTGCTTCACGCGCTTGCGTGTAATCGCCACCAGGCCAAAGTCGTTGAACTGCAGAATCTTCGAAGGAGCCCGGTCGCTCTTCAGCTCCTCTTCCAGAGCCGCCATCACGCGATTCCGATTCTTGCGCTCGTCCATATCGATGAAGTCGATAATGATGATGCCGCCCAGGTCGCGCAGCCGGATCTGCCGCACGATCTCCGGAATCGCATCCAGGTTCGTCTTCACGATCGTGTCCTCAAGACGCGCCGTCTTGCCCACGTACTTGCCGGTGTTGATGTCGATCGCCACCAGCGCCTCCGTCTGGTTGATCACGATCGATCCGCCCGACTTCAGCCACACCTTCGAGCGCAGCGCCTTGTTGATCTCCTCGGTGATGCCGAACTGCTCAAACAGCGGCGTCTCCTTGGTGTACAGCTTTACCCGGCGAATCAGGCTCGGCTGGAACCGCTGCAGGAAGCGCAGCACGCGCTCATACTCGGTCTCCGTATCCACCCAGATCGCCGAGAAGGTGTCCGTCACCTGGTCGCGCAGGATGCGCTCGACGAGATTCAGATCGTGGTAGATCAGCGCCGGAGACTTCGACGACTCCGACCGCTGCTTGATATCCGCCCACAGGTTCAGCAGGAAGCGCAGGTCCGAGCGCAACTCCTCTTCGCTCGCTCCCGAAGCCGCCGTGCGAACGATGAATCCGCCCGCAGCGTCCCCCTTCTCGCTCAGCAGAATCTCCTTCAGCCTGCGGCGCTCACCGTCCGACTCGATCTTGCGCGAGACGCCCGTGTGGTTCACCGTCGGCATAAATACCAGGAACCGTCCCGGCAGCGCGATGTGCGATGTAATCCGCGCGCCCTTCTTCGCAATCGGCTCCTTGGCAATCTGCACCAGGATCTCTTGGCCCGGCTTCAGCAGCTCTGTAATCGCCGGAAGGTTCGTCGCCTGCATCGAGCTCCGTCCGCGGCGACGATCGCCCCCGCGATCACTCCCGCTGCGCTGCTCGCGCTCGGCTCCCCCGCCATGACGGCCACGGTCCCGTCCGCCTCCACGCCGTTCGCGCCGTCCACGACGACGATCGAGCTCGCGGGAACGTTCCTGTCCAGGAGATCCTGGAACTCCTGGAGCTCCAGAATCCGCGCCATCCGCAAACGCCGGCCGTTCACCCTCCTCGGCAAGCTCATCCTGCGTCAGATCCTCTTCGGCATCCTCTTCGTCGTCCATCGCCGCGTCTGCGCTCGCATAATTTCCATCATCGACCGCATCCTCTTCTTCGAAGAAATCCTCTTCCTCTTCCTCGAGGTTCGAGCTCGTAATCTGGTCGATCGACATCTCGCGGATCATAGTGCCCAGGTCCGCTGCGCCCTCCAGCGTCTCCTCCTCGTCCAGGTCGTCCAGCTCTTCAATCGAGCTGGCATGAAGCATCGCCGGATCATAGTCCTCATCGTCGATCGCCTCTTCCTCCACCACAGCACCGGCACCCGATTCAAAGGCCTGATGCTCCGCCTCGGCCTCGACCACATCGACAGCAGGCGCAGAAGAGATCATCTCGCCGGTCGCCTCGATCGATGTCACTTCGTGGCCCGCCGCGCTCTCCGCAACCTCGACATGAGGAGCCTCGGGGATATGAGAAGCCTCAGGCTCCGCAACACTCTCCTGCTCCTGCGCGGGCACGCCAGCCATCTCCGCCTGCTCGATCTCGGCGTGCGGCAGCTCCGAATGCTCCGCCGCTGCCTCCTCCACCGGGGTGCTCTGCCGGAACTCGCTCGGCGGAACAGGATCGAACCGGAACGAGGCCGAAGCCTCTGTCGGCTCATACTCCGTCAGCTCCTCTGCCTTCTCCTCGACGGCAGCTACCGCTGCAACCACCGGCTTCTCTTCCACCGCCGCCACGGGAACCGCAGAAACAGCAGCTTTGGCGGGCCGCTCTTCAGCCTTCTTCTCGCGCCCCCTGCGATGCCGCGAAAGCGACTCGCCCGGAAGCACGGACCCTCCGTCCCAACCCTCGGGAATCTCATAGCCCGGTGCAGAAGGCACAGCCGCAATCGCGGCAAGGCTCTCCTTCGCAGCCGCCGACGGCTCTTCTCCGCCCGCGCGATACTTCGAAAGCGACTCTCCCGGAAGCACAATCGGCTCAGCAGGCGCCTCGTCCTGCGCGACGCCTTCCTCTCCCGAGCTCTCTATGCCGTAAAACGAGGTCCTCGGCGCAAAGCCCCGCGGCGTCCGCCGTCCGCGGTCACCACGGTCGCGGTCGCGTCCACCTCGTCCCCGCTCCTCACGTCCGGCCTGATCGCGACCACTAACGTTCTCCCGCCCAGAGCTCTCCTGCGAAGATTCACTCCCCTCGCCTGCAGCTTCGGCAGCAGCTGCTCCATCCACTTCGAGTGAGGACTCAGAAGACTCATACGGCGCGCTCTCCTCGCCCGAAGCCTCCGCTCCCACATTAGCTCCGGGACTATCATTGCCGCCCTGCTGGCGACCGCGTCCACGCCGACGTCCACGCCGCCCACGCCACCTGCGGCTTCCATCCGCTCCTGGAGCACCCTCGCCCGGAATACTCTCCTCCGCGCTCTCAATGCCTCCCTCCTCGGAAGGCGCAAAAGCCTCCTTGGAGTAGCTCTCTTCAGCCTCATCGCTGATCGAAGCCTCACTAGCCCCGCTGGTACCGCTCTCCGCTCCGACTTGGGCATCCCGATTGCCGCCGCGATCCCGGCGTCCGCGCCTTCCGCGTCCGCCGCGGTCTCCTGACCGGCTCTCTTCTTCCCCCGAGGAGTTTCCTTCCAGCGTCGTCGGCGCCGGGGTCCCCCGGTCGCGCCGCCCTCCGGCGCGCTGCGATCCCTCGCCGTCGAACTCCGCAGAGTCCCCGGCCTCTTCCATAAAGTCGGTAATGTACAGGAAGGCGTCGCGCTCCAGCCCAATGTCCACAAAACTGGACTGCATTCCCGGCAAAACCCGGGTCACACGACCGTTGTAGATCGATCCGGCAAGCGTGTACTCATTCTCGCGCTCGTAATACATCTCCGTCAGCGCGTCGTTTTCAACAATGGCAAGCCGCGTCTCGTGCGGCGTGCTCGATATATAGATTTCCTTTGGCATCTCTTCTGCTCTTTCTGCCCGTTATGGGCGGCAGACGAGGCAGAGAGGATATCGAGTGCTGGCTACCTGCAAAAAAGCTAGGTGCAGCTTACCGAGGGGCGGACAGGATTAAGGAACAAGTGCAGACTCGAATAAACGATCAGATATGGGTATACAACTCTGCCTGCAGCCTTTTCGCGGAATGCGGTCAGGATGGGACGATAGAGATCGGATACGCCAGAAAAACCTTCGAGCAACTGCCGGCATGCGGACTTTGTGACCGTAACAACCTCAAACCACATGGTTTGAAGCGGGGCCGTTTGCCATCCGGATGCATTCATCTTCCGTGAAAACCTGTCCGGCCAACGGATCGATGTCTCTCGCCTGGCCGGCCTTTTTCTTCAAAATCTTGTTAGCCGCTCCGGCGGCCTGCGCCTTTAAGGAGCGGATGTCGCTGACACAGCATCTACAGCCTGTCAGGTTCGTATCTCTAGTATTGCACTAAAGTCACAACGCTTGCCAGTATCACTTTGATCCCATAGACATCGCCCCAGAATTGTCATCCTGGGTGAAGCCCGAAAGGGGAAGTCGAGAGATCTGCCATTGGCCCGACTGCAGAATCCTTAGCGTAATTGAATCGCACCGGGGGTACTAGTTCACGAACCGGCTCATCCGTACATTCATCACGATCCCCAGGGCAAGGAAGGTGAACAGGATGGACGAGCCTCCGTAGCTCATCAAAGGCAGTGGAATCCCTGTCACCGGCATCAGCCCCACCACCATGCCGATATTGACGGCGATCTGGAAGACGATCACCGCCACCACCCCCATGATGATGTAGGTGCCGGGAAGGTCCGCCGCCGTCTGCGCATTCTGGATCAATCGCATCAGGATCAGAAAATAAATCAGCAGAACCCCCATGGCCCCCACAAAGCCATGCTCCTCACAGAAGGCCGCAAAGATGAAGTCCGTATACGGAATCGGAAGGAAGTCTCCCTGAGTCTGTGTGCCCTTGTTGGCTCCCTTGCCCCAGATCCCTCCCGATCCCACCGCGATCAACGACTGCCGGATCTGGTAGCCCGACCCTCTCGGGTCCGAGTCCGGATTGATAAACGCATTGATCCGGGCCTGCTGATACGGCTTCAGCCGCTTGCCGCTCTTCCAGGCCACTCCGCCCACCAGCAGCAGCACAAACACGATGACGATCACCTGGCGCAGCCGGATTCCTCCCAGGAACAGCCCCGCCATCAGGATCGGCGAATAGGTCAGCGATGTTCCCAGATCCGGCTGGGTCAGCACCAACGCCATGGGAACGCAGACCAGAGCCGCAGCCTTGCCGATATCCCGCCAGGTAAGCTCCCGCCCGGCAAGGTTCCAGAAGTAGCGCGCCACCGCGACGATCAACACCAGCTTCACCCACTCGGAGGGCTGGAAGTGAACCCCGCCGCCCAGGTTGATCCACCGCCGCGCCCCCAGCACCTTCTGCCCCGCCACCTTCACGGCGATCAGCGAAAAAATACTGATTCCATAGGCCCAGGGGACGATATCCAGCAGCACGTGGTAGTCGATCATCGAGATCAGGAACATCAGCAACAGGCCGGCGGCCAGAAAGCCCATCTGCTTGTGATCGAAGCCGTGAAACTTCGTATGCAGTGTAGCCGACTTGATCTCGAGCACGCTGATCACCGACAGCACGCAGACAAACCCGAGCAGGACCCAGTCGAAATCGCGATAGGAGGAGAGACGAAACATCTTCAGAGAACTATGGACTCAGTGTAGCCGCAATGCGGGCGGCTAGCGATTCCTCAAACACAACTTCAGTTGGAGACATCGGCTGCGGAAGCCTTCGGAGAAGCCTCTTTTGAGGCATTCTCAGCGGTCACCGGCACCGGGGCAGCCTGGGCGATCTTGATATTGTTCTCGCGCTTCCGCTGCTTGGCGACAAACGCATTGATGATCCCGGATGCAAGCCTGGCGGAGTTATTTCCCCAGTAGCCATGCTCCCACAGAACCGCGACTACGATGTCGGGGTTGCGGCGAGGCGTCATCCCTACAAACCAGGCGTTAGGGATCGTGTCCTTGTTCTTGCTGCTCTTGTCACGTCCGCTGACGATATCCGCCGTACCGGTCTTGCCCGCGAAGTCGATGCCTTCCAGGCGGGCGGCGTAAGCGGTGCCAATCGGGGAAGAGGTTACGGAGTACATGGCATCGGTAAGGATCTGCCAGTTCTGAGTCGACAGAGGAATCGTCTTTTCGCCGGAGCCGGGAAAGGTCTCATGAATGGCCTCGAGCTCATCCGCAGGCACCTCATCCGTGAAGACGACATGAGGGCGACGGAGAACGCCCCCTGAGGCAATCCCCGAGAGCGCACGGGCGAGCTGGATGGGGGTTGCGGTAACCGCCCCCTGTCCAATACCGACGGACATCGCCTCGCTCGGATACCACCTCTCATGGAAGGTCTTCATCTTCCATACCGTCGAGGGCATGTTTCCCGTCGCCTCATCCGGAAGGTCGATTCCGGTCTTCTGCGCGAGGCCCACCGAGGTGGCATAGCGGGCAATGGTGTCGATCCCGAGGCGGTCGGCGAGCGTGTAGTAAAAGGTGTCGCACGAGTAAGGGATGGCGGTGTCGATGGTGACCATGCCATGGTTGCGGTCGCAGGAGAAGTAGTGTCCGTAGAAGGTCGCCCCGTGGTTGCAGGGCACATGCATGAGCTGGGCGACACCCTCCTGAAGACCGGCGTACGACATGATGATCTTGAAGGTCGAGCCGGGGGCAAGCTGAGCCTGAATCGCCTTATTCAGCAGCGGATGATTGGGATTGGTGAGGATCTCGTTCCAGTAGCTTTTGGTCAACCTTATGGCGAACTGGTTGGGATCGAAGGTCGGCCGCGAGACCATCGCGAGGATCTCACCCGTGTGCGGGTCCATCGCAATGACGGCACCGTTCTTGCCCTCCATCGCCTTCTCGGCCGCCATCTGCACGTCGAGATCGATGGTCAGCTTCAGATCCTTCCCGGGCTGGGCCATCGTCTCACCCAGATGCCCGATCTCCTTGCCGTGTGAGTTGACGATCACATCGCGGCTGCCGTCTACGCCGCGCAGCAGAGAGTCGTAGGTCGCCTCGACACCCGACTTCCCGACTACGTTGCCTGGCAGGTAGAACGCGTACTTCTCCTTGTTGAGATCCTCTTCGGAGATCTCACCGACGTAGCCGATCAGGTGCGCCGCAAAGCCGTCGCGCGGGTAGACCCTGCGCTGCTCTTCCAGAGTCTCGAGCTCCGGCAGCTCGTTGCGGTGCGCCTCGATGAAGGCCTGCTCGTCAGGCGTAATGTCCTGCTTCAGCGGAATGGGCTGATACTTCGGCGCCGTCTGGTACTTCTTCAGCGCGGCCTCGATCTGCTCAACGGTAAGGTGCAGACCTGAAGCGATCATGGGAAGATCGGTCCCAAAGCTCTTCACCTGTTCGCGAAGGATATAGCAGGAGACCGAAGGGTAGTTGTCGACCAGCAGCCGCCCTTCCCGGTCAAAGAGCCTCCCTCGCGGAGCCATTACAGGGACCTTACGGATGCGATTGGCCTCGGCCATGGCGCGGAAGTTGTCCGCGCTGACCACTTCCAGCCGCCACAGGCCGATGGAGAGGACCAGAAGAATCGCCGCGATCAGGTACTGCGCCACATGCAGCTTACCTGTCGGCAGCTTTTCGTTCTTTCCCAGCGTCAGCTCAGTTTGCGGGTTCAGTTCCATGGATGTCCTGGTGTTGAAATTAGACGATACACCGCTTCATTCGGCTCTCTTGGTGGTGTCCAGCAAAAGAAAGACCGGGATCGCCACGACGGTATTCGCCAGGGCGCGCAGCAGCTCCTGGATCCACTGCATATGAATCTCCGTCTGTCCCAGCAACCTGCGGCCGATCAGGAACAGGATGGCACTGTTCAGCATCGAGAAGGCGAAGTTCATAATGACGCGGGTGGTCAGGCTATCGACGTCAACCTGGATCCCGATACTTGCAGCGATGTAGCCGATGACAGACTTCGCCATGCCGTTGACCCCGATAGGCCGGCCGGTCAGCGCGTCCTGCACCAGACCGATCGCGGCTCCCGTCAGGGTTCCCACCGTGGGGCTGCGCCGCGAGACCGCAAAGAAGATCGCCACGATCAGGGGGAGATCCAGCATCGAGAACCGCCAGAAGAGCTTCGATAGCAGGACCTGCAGCACGATCGCCGCCACGGGAACAAGAATCGTGACGGCAGGTGAAAAGCTGTGCTCTTCGAGCTCGCGCCGGGATGTATAGCTCAGGCTGGGCATAATTTATGGGTTGTCCGGCTCCGTGCTGCGTGGTTTGGGCTTGTCTTGAGTAGAAGGGGGCTTGGGAGCAGTAGAAGGGGGCTTGGGAGCGGGTGGCTTGCTGGCCGCGGGCGAATCCCCCTCGCCTTCCGACGCAGGCGCCTGTGCCTGCGGAGCGCTTCTTTGTGGGTGCGGAGCGGGGGAAACGTACTCGGTCGCACCGTGCTCGGCGCCTGGCTTGAGCGACGATGCCGGAGGAGTCGCACCCGGCGAATAGCGATCCGGATGAAGCGCCGGCTGTGGCTTCGGCGCCGGGCTGGCAGCGGTTGGGTTGGATAGATCGACCGGAGCCTTATCCCCTGGCGCTTCTCCTCCCTCGTGGATGCTCGGCAGCTTCTCCGAGATGATCTGCGCCGCCGATTGCGCGGCAGCCTCGGCAGCAGCCTCGTCGGCAGCGGCCTTTGCCGCAGCCATCTCCTTCGCCCTCGCCTCGCCCTGCGCCAGGTCCTTTTTGGCCAGCGGCGAGAGATCGTTCCGAGTGCCGGTGATTACAAGCACCTCTTCCAGTTGAAAGAGGTTTGTGGACGGCTTTATCTGGATGATGGTGTAGGGCTGGTGATCGGGGTCCGGCGCGATTGATTCGATCGTACCCACACTCAGGCCGCGCGGATAGATCTGGTCTCCTCCCGAGGTCAGTACACTCTCTCCCGGCTTGATGCGTGAGTCCGGCGTCAGGTTCGTAATCACGATGTGGCCGGTCTGATTTCCCCGCAGGATGGCCCGTATCCTCGTCGAAGCCAGCAGGACTCCCGCGCCTGAGGTCGGATCATTGATCAGCAGAATCTGGGAGGTATGTGGAAAGGCCGCGCGGATCTTGCCCACGATCCCATCCGGAGTCATCACGGCCTGATCGACCTTCAGCCCCTCGTCGGCTCCCTTGTCGATGTACAACACGCGCGACCGATCCGTTCCGCTGGCCCCGATGACCTGCGCCGCGACGGTGGTGCTGACGTAGTTGCGCTGGAAGTTGAGCAGCGTCTGCAGCCGGTGTCCCTGAAGGGCATCCTCGGCCAGCTGCGCCTGCTCCAGCCGAAGCCGTGCCACTTCATCCTTCAGGGAGCGGTTTTCCTGCTTCGTTCCGCGCAGGTCGACGTAGTTCGACCAGCCATAGCGCACGTTATAGCCGATCCCATGAAAGAACCTCTCAATCGGCGCAATAGCAGCCACGACCGAGGATCGCAGCAGAGTCACCTTCTTTCCATCGGGCGCACCTACCTCCACGGGCCGGCGAACCTGAATCGCCAGGCCGATGGTCTGGGCCAGCAGCACGGCCACCAGGACGAGCACATTTTTGAATCGAGAGAAGAAAGACTCCATGGGCTTTTCCTCATTATCCCGCGAGTCGGCTCAACATGCAGATTGGCGCCGGTGATGCCTGCCGCGCCGGACGCCTGAAACGGCCCTCAAAAGATACTGGAGGCGAACTCTACCAGCCCCTCGCGCCAGACAATATAGCTGTGCGTCCCCTCCGGCTCCTCCAGCCGGGCCGCCTGTTTCTTCTGCCCAAGCCACGCCGCCATCCGCCGGTTGCTATCCAGTAGCTCATCCTGACGGCCGCAGACCATCCAGACAGGATGCGCCATGGGGAGGAAGGAGGGGATCTCAGTGTCGAAGTCAAGGTTTTTCAGTGCCGAGCTCTCGCCGCCGACCCAGCCGAACTGGTCGCGATGGCCCAACCCGACAATCAGGCTTTCGAGGCCTCCCATCGACGCCCCCAGGATGGCGGTTCCATCCGCATCCTTACGCACATGATAGGCCGACTCGACCTGCGGCATTACCTCGGTCAGAAGCGCCTGTTCAAACAGCCGCAGGTTCCGCTCTACCGCCGCGGGATCGTTCCATAGTTCGTAGTCATCGTCAAACTTCATCTCGCCGTAGCCAAGCGGCATCACCACGACCATGGGCTTTGCCTTTCCCTGCGCGATCAGGTTGTCGAGGATCAGGTTTGCCTGCCCAAAGCGGTTCCAGCTCTCCGGCCGGTCTCCCCAGACATGAAGAAGGTAGAGCACGGGATAGGGCTTCGCCTTCGGATCGTATCCGGGCGGGGTGTAGACGACAAAGCTGCTGCGATTCCCTGGAAGTCCCACGACGACCTTCGTCTCATACTCATGGTTATGGACCGCGCCGCGTGGAGCGCCGGCATCCTCCCAGGGCTCCGGCGGCGTGCCAGGAATAACAAGGAGATCGTTCCCATATCGCCGCGTCTGGTTCTGGGGATCGTGAACCGTCTTTGCCTGTCCGTTGATGGAGAACCGGTAGCCGTAGATCTCAGGCCGCAGAGGCGCCGTCGTTACGCTCCACACACCATTTGCGCTCTTTTGCATAGGGAGCCTGTCGGCGCGGTTCTCCAGCACAAGATTTACCTGAGACGCCTTTGGGTCGAAGTACCGGAAGGTAACGCTACGGTCCGGATGAACCTCGGTCGAGCGGAAGGCGGGCTGCTGCGCCAGAACCGGCACATTCAGGACAAGCGACAAGATCAGAGCCCGTGTGATTCGCATCTCCATTCCATCGCGGCACCACGACCGCAAACTGAGCCTTCGCACAGGCAGAAGGAGCGCGCCGCGCCCCTCGCCATACGGGAAGTGTAGTCGAACGCGCCAACGCTCCGATTCCATACAGCGCATAATAGTGGGAATGGCATTTCGCTCCGGTTTCGTCTCTATCATCGGCCGCCCCAACGCAGGCAAGTCGACCCTGCTGAACGCTCTGCTCGGCCAGAAGCTGGCGATCGTCACCCACAAGCCGCAGACGACGCGCACACGTATTCACGGCGTTCTGGAGGTGCCGCTCCGAAAGAAGAGCCGCACGGATCCCGGACATCCGGCAGCGCAGGTCGTCCTCGTCGATACTCCCGGCATCCACAAGCCGGCGACCCAGCTCGACCGTCGCATGATGCAGGAGGTTCAGGACGCTCTTGAGTCACGCGACCTTGTCCTCTTCCTCGTCGACGTGACGCATCGCATGGCTCGCGAGAACGACGCGGAGAGCAAATCTCCGTTCGCGGCCCGTAGACGGCTCTCCGCCGCCGAGGACGAGTTTGCCATGTCGTTCGTGCGCAAGCTGAGCTGCCCGGTCCTCCTTGTGCTCAACAAGATCGACGCGGTCGCCAAGGCAGACCTTCTGCCGCTGATTTCGCACTGGAGCTCACTGCACAACTTTGCCGCGGTGATTCCGATCTCGGCGAAGAAGAAGCAGGGACTGGACCTTCTGCTCGACCAGACTGTCGCTAAGCTTCCCGAGGGCCAGCGCTACTTCCCGAAACATCAGCTCACCGACCAGCCGGAGCGCTTCCTCGCCGCCGAGATCATCCGCGAAAAGATCCTTCTGCTCACCGGCGAGGAGGTCCCTTATGCAACCGCGGTGGTCATCGAAAGATTCGAAGAGCCCGCCTCGATGAAGAAGACGAAAGACGGCAAACTGCCCGTTACCAAGATCGCCGCCGCGATCTTCTGCGAACGCGCGGGGCAGAAGGCCATCCTCATCGGCAAGAACGGCGAGATGCTCAAACGCATCGGCACCACGGCGCGCAAGGAGATCGAGTCGATCCTGGGCACACGCGTCTTCCTCGAGCTCTTCGTCAAGGTCCATGAAGACTGGCGCAGCTCCTCGAGCTTCGTCGAAGACCTCGACTGGCGGCGCCAGCTCGAAGAGATCGCCGCGAAGCAGGGCGATACGGACCTCTAACCTCCGCCGCGGCTTGACGCTCCCACAGCCAGCCCATATTCTCCTCATACGCGAGAAATCCCTGGCTTCCGCGGCTCCCAAGCTTCCGCTGCTTCAGCAAGCCCGGCGATCTCGCATGCGATAAGCAAAGGACCAATGGAGAACCCGTTGCACCCCAGATCCCCCCTCTTCGACCGGCGCAGATTTCTTGAGCTCGGCACACTAACCGCCGCCTCACTCGCTCTCGAGTCTCAGGCCTTCTCCCAGCAGAAGGCGTCTGAGCGATTCAAGCCCTTCGCTATGGGCCTGCTCATCAAGCCGTTCCCCGACCCTGAGCAGAAGATCGCGCTCGTCCGCCAGCTTGGCATCCCCACCTGCTTTCTCTCACTTGACTCCTACATCGGCAAGTTCACCCCGGCGCTGGCCACCCAGATGCGCGATGCGCTCGACAAGCACCAGGTGGTGGCGACGACGGCCGAGGTAGTCAATCCGCAGCCGCTCAAGTGGAACTTCACAGAAGGCCCCTCCACCATCGGCGTCGTCCCGCAAGCCTATCGCGCAGCCCGCATCGACGCCCTCAAGCAGACCTCCGACTTCGCCAAACAGCTTGGTATCGACAAGATCCAGACACACTGCGGCTTCATCCCGGAGAATCCAAAAGACGAGCTCTATGAGGAGACCGTACAGGCCATCCGCGAGCTTACCCTTCACTGCGCCGGCAACGGCCAGAGCTTCCTGATGGAGACCGGCCAGGAAACCCCAACAACTATGCTGCGGGTCATCCGCGACGTCAACCACCCCGCGCTCGGCGTAGGACTCGACACGGCGAACCTCATCCTTTACGGGAAGGCTAATCCCGTGGATGCGGTCAAGATCCTCGGCCCTTACGTCCGCGCCATGCACGCCAAGGACGGCAAGTGGCCGACCGATCCCAAAGAGCTTGGCGAAGAGGTCGTCATAGGCAAGGGTGAGGTCGACTTCACGAAAGTCTTCAGCGAACTTCACGCGGCAGGCTACAAGGGAGCCGTCAGCATCGAGCGCGAGACCTCAGGACCGAAGCAGCTTGAGGACGTTCGCGAGGAAAAGGTTTACCTCGAGCGCATCCTTAGCCAACTCAAGATTGCCTGACCGTAATACTCCAGGAAGGACCGCACACGGAAATGAATCGACGCGAATTTGTGCAGGGAGCTGCCGCCGCCGGCAGCCTGATGATCGTAAAACCGGAGACCGCCTTCGGCTACGCCGCAAACTCCCGTGTGCGCTGGGGCCTGCTGGGATGCGGCCGGCGCGGTACCTCCGTGGCTACTTCATTTGCGAAGAACGCCGGGGTCGAGATCACGGCCCTCGCCGACATCTTCCCCGATCAGCTCGAAATCGGCAAAAAGCACTTCGACGAAGTAAATGCCTCGCTCGGTCTGCCCGCGATCGACACCAAGCGCACCTTCCACGGGCACGAAGCCTATAAGGCCATCGCCGCCTGCCCCGACGTTGACGCCATCCAGATCTCCACTCCGCCCTTCTTCCACGTCGGGCATCTCGATGCCATCACCGCCGCGGGCAAACACGCCTACTGCGAAAAGCCGGTCGGCGTCGATATCCCCCAGACCCGGCACGCGCTCGAGATCGGGAAGCGTGAGAACGGAAAGGTCAGCATGGCCGTCGGCTTCCAGATCCGTTCTGCTCCTCCCTTCGTCGAGCTTGTCCGGCGCATTCACGAGGGGCAGATCGGGAAGATCGCCCAGATCGCGGCGTACTATAACTCGCCTCCCGCCGTCATGGTCGATCGCGGAGCACCGTCTTCCGACGAATACCGTCTCCGCAACTGGCTGCTGTACCGCAACCTCTCCGGAGACATCCTGCTCGAACAGAACATCCACGTCATCGATGTCTGCAACTGGGTCATGGGAGCGCATCCCATCGCCGCGTATGCGAAGAGCAGCCGCAAGGTGGTCCAGAACGCCGGCAATACCTCTGACAACTACGAGGTCATCTTCACGTATCCCGGAGATGTTGAGCTCAGCTTCACCTCGACGCAGTTCAACAAGAATCACTTCTTCGATGTCTCGGAACGCTTCTTTGGCAGCGAAGGCCTCGCCGACGCTCCTTACAGCGGCGCGCTGCAGATTCGCGGAACCCATCCCTGGGCATGGAGCTCCAACGCCACCGCTCCCACTGGCCAGTTCGCCGCCAATGGAGACTTCTCCGACAATCTCGCCGAAGCGGACGCCATGAAGGACCGTGACTTCGTCGGGAGCATCGTCTCCGGCAAGCTGCAAAACCAGATCGCCGCCGGGGTCGACAGCGCCCGCAGCTGCATCATGGCGCGCAAGTCCGCCGAGACAGGCCGCACCGTCACCTGGCAGGAGATCGAGGCCGACAAAGAAGCTTACTCGCTCGGAATGGATCTGAAGCAGTTCGGCTAAGCGCAGAGGTTCGCGGCGAAGTCTACTCCTTCACACTCACCCCAAGCGCCTTCATCTTGCGATAGAGATGACTGCGCTCCAGTCCCAGGCCTTCGGCCGCGCGGCTGATGTTGCCGTGCACCTCGTCCAGCTTCTTCAGGATGAACTCGCGCTCGTAGGCCTCCCGCGCCTCCACCAGGCTCGAGAACTCCTCGGTCTTCGTGTTGATCCTTCCCGAATCCGTCAGCTTCGGCCCGCGATACACCAGCATCGGCAGATGTTTCTTCTCGATCCGCTGCACCTTGGGGTTCAGGATCAGGACGCGCTCCATCAGGTTGCGCAGCTCGCGCACATTGCCCGGCCAGTGATACTGCTTCAGCGTGGCCAGCGCCTCTTCGGTCATCTCCATATGCGGCCTTCCGTAGCGTGGCCCGAACTCAGCCAGAAACTCCTTGACCAGCAGCGGAATGTCCTCTCTTCGGTCGCGCAGCGGAGGAACATAAAACGGAATCACATTCAGCCTGTAAAAAAGATCTTCGCGAAAGTTTCCGCGCGCGATCTCTTCCTCCAGATCCTTGTTCGTAGCCGCGATCACACGCACATCGACATGCACCGGATGCAAGGCGCCCACGGGAAGAAACCTCTGCTCGTCCAAAGCCCGCAGCACCTTCGCCTGCGTCTTCAGGCTCATGTCTCCAACCTCGTCGAGGAAGAGCGTTCCTCCGTCAGCGCGCTCGAAGGTGCCTCGCTTCTCCGGCGGCCCACCCGCAACAGCTCCGTGGCGGTAGCCGAACAGCTCGCTCTCGATGTAGTCCTCCGGAATCGCCGCACAGTTCAGCTCGACAAATGGCCGCTCCTTGCGCAGACTTGCGGCGTGCATGGCGCGGCCAATCAGCTCCTTGCCCGTGCCGCTCTCGCCGAAGATCAGCACGCGGCCGTTGGTCGGCGCCATCAGCTGGATCTGCTGCCTGAGCGCCTTCATCGCGACACTCAGTCCGGTGACATTTCCTCGCACCGACAGTTGCCGGGCGAACTCGGCGTTGTCCTCACGCATCTGCCGGGCGCGCATCGCGTTCTTCACAACAATCAGAGTGCGATCCAACGACAGCGGCTTTTCCAGAAAGTCGTAAGCTCCCAGTTTGGTCGCCCGTACCGCCGCCTCAATGGTGCCATGGCCGCTGATGATCACAACCTCGGGCATGGATGCATTCTCCAGCTTGCGAATCTCCCCCAGCGTCTCGAGACCTTCACGATCCGGCAGCCAGATATCCAGCAGCACAACGTCGTAGTCGACATCGCGCACCAGCTCCAGCGCTTCGGTCGCCGTTGCGCTGGTCGTGACGAGATAGCCCTCTTCGCGCAGGATCCCCTCCAGCGATTCGCGAATCTCCGCCTCGTCATCGACGATCAGAACGTGGTTCAAGCCGTTACTCCTTCATTGCCGTGCAGTGTCGCCGTCGGCAGCTCCTGCTCTCCTTCGCCGTTCGTGGCTGGCCGCAGCTCAAGGATGAACTTTGCGCCGGCCGGAACATTCTTCTCCGCGCGAATCGTTCCCTGGTGCTCCTGAATAATCTTCGCCGCGATCGCCAGTCCCAGCCCCGTGCCTCGCTGCTTGGTCGAAAAATATGGAAGGAACAGCCGCTCGCGCATCTCGTCAGTCAGACCCGATCCCGTATCGGCAATCGTCAGCTCGACCATGCCATTCTCCAGCAGGCTCGTCGTAATTCTCAGCTCGCGCAGCAGGCTGGACTGCATAGCCTCGGCGGCGTTGTCGATCAGGTTGCCCAGCGCGCGCTTCAGAGCCTCGGGATCGGCCATCACTAGGGGAAGCCCCTTGCCCATCCGCTTCACCACCGTGATCGCCTGCATCCTTCCCGCAAACATTGCCAGCGAATTCTCCACGATCGTGTTCAGATCGGCGGGTCGCGGCTGAGCCGTCGGAAACTCCGCCAGAGCCGAGAACTGGTCCACCAGCGACCGCATGCTCTCTACCGAGCTCGAGATGACTTCGCTGCATCGCCGGATCACCCGCGGCGAGGGCGATTCAATTTGGTGAAAGCGCAGCGTCTCGGCCAGACGGTCGATATGCCGGCGAATCTGTTCTGCACTCAAGCCAATTGGCGTCAGCGGATTCTTGATCTCATGCGCCACCCGTCTCGCCACCTCTTTCCACGCAGACTGCTTCTGCGCCCGCAGCAGCTCGGTCGCATCTTCCAACACTACGACGTATCCGCGGTGTTCGCGCCGCATCCGTTCATTGCCGACCGAGGCCTCCAGAAGCGCGACCGTCGCCAGCAGATTAAGCGTGCCGCCAAAGCTGCCCTCCGCCGGAGAGGCCATCTCGATCTCGCTCGATGCCGAACCCATGCGGTGGCTGCGCTTGATCAGCCGGTCCAGCACCTCGGCAACATCGGCGGGAAAGACCTCCTCTATCGTTTGCCCAAGAAACGGCCTCTGCCCGCCGGGATCGATCATC
>DATHJA010000250.1:0-12557 GCA_035316475.1 Edaphobacter sp.
GACGTGGATCTCAACACCGGCCTGGTCACCATCAAGCTGAACCCCGGCAACGGTGCCGCGATGAAGCAGTTCAACCAGGCCGTCGAGAAGAACGGATTCACCCATAAGGACGCGGACGTCGTCGTCAGAGGAAAGTTGACCGGCACGGCAACCGCGCCTGTTCTGGAGGTCTCCGGGACGCAGGACCGTTATTCCCTCGCTCCATCTGCCGCCAGCCTCGACCTTGCGACATTTGTGGGGAAGACGGTGGAGGTCTCCGGTGTGCTTCCACAGGCGCCTAAAGGCAAGGTCGCTGACACGCTGCGGTACAAGACGATCACGGAGGCCCAATGAACTCGACTATGTTTCCTTCAGGGTCTTCTTCAGGGTCTCCTTCAGGGCTTTCCACGAGTCCTGAGCAGAGAGCCAAGCGCGCTGCTTTGCTCAACTACTTCTCGCTGTTCAGCTCGTTCAGCACGCTGATCTGCTGCGCTCTTCCGTCCGTGCTGGTCCTGTTGGGGATGGGGACGGCTGTGGCGTCGCTGCTTTCGGCGGCTCCATGGCTGGTGAGCCTGTCGCGTCACAAGATATGGACCTTCAGCATCGCCGGAACCATGATTGCCGCGAGCTTTGTGATGACGTACGTTGTGGCTCCGCGGCTGAAGGGCGGCGAAGCGTGCGAAGCGGATGACCCGACCACATGTGGTGAGGTCAGCAGGCTGAGCAGGGTCGTTCTCTGGGGCTCGGCCCTGATCTGGAGCGGGGGGTTCTTTGTTGCTTACCTGCTGGGACCGATCCTGGAGCGTATGGACCGGTAGGGGTTGAAGGCCGGGGAGACATGTTCGCCCCGGCCTCTGCCTGCTCATTTCTCGCCGTCTCCCTTAGGCTTGATGCATGAGGATCTTTGGGACCCGTTTCTTTTTTCTTCCTGTTTTTATGGTCTTGTTTTGTGCTGTTGTCCGCGCCTCCGAACCGGATTCGTCGAAGCCTGCTGCAAAACCTGCTCCGGATGTGCTGATCTTCATCAACGGCGATCAGATGACGGGCAAGCTGCTGCACTCGACCGGCGACACGGTGACGTTTCACAGCGATATGGCGGGAGATATCAATGTGGGCTGGTCGAACGTGAAGGAGCTGCGATCGCAGCGGCAGTTTGTGGTGCTGGGCAAAGGCGACCACTGGAACTGGCGTTCGGTGCGGAAGGTTCCGGCGGGCAGCATCACGGTGGAGGACAACAAGATCGAGCTTCAGAGCAAGGGCCAGTCGCAGGTGATGCCGGTGAAGAACACGGCCGATGTGCTGGATGTGGAGACGTTCAACCGTGAGGCTCTTGAGGAGATCAACTTCTTCCGGGGATGGACGGGATCGGCGACCCTTGGGCTGACTGTGGTGCAGGCGACACAGGATAACTACACCTATTCCACTGGCGCCTCTCTTGTACGGGCCATGCCTACGGTGAGTTATCTGCCGCCCCGCGACCGGACGACGGCGAATTTTTCAGGGTCGTACAGCAGAATCACGCAACGGCAGGCGGCTGGCGCCGCTCCGCTGCCCGACCTGAAGACCTCGATCTATCACGCGGATTCGGAGCGGGACGAGTATGTCTCGTCGCGCGTCTACATGCTGGCGCAGACGGCGTTCGATCATAACTTTTCGCAGGGCCTGGATCTGCAGCAGATCTATGGAGCAGGGGTAGGCTGGACGGTGCTGAAGCAGCCGCAACAGACGCTGGACCTGAAGGCGACGCTGCAGTACGAGAAACAGAAGTTTCTGGCGACGACCACGGAGGTGAATACGAATCTGGTTGGATCGACCTTCAGTCTGAGCTATACGCGCAATCTTCCTCTGAAGGCGGTGTTCCAGCAGCAGGTGCAGTATCTTCCTGCCTACAACCAGCTTTCGGCCTACTCGGCCAGCGAGACGAATAGCCTGACGCTTCCTTTGTACAAGCGGTTCCGTTTTCAGGTGGGAACCCTGGACAGCTACCTGAACAATCCTCCGATCGCGATCTTTCCGGCGCCTGCGAATCGGCGGAACTCGTTTCAGTTCACGACGGGGATCAGCTACTCGCTGAAGTGACTTCTTCTGTGCTGCGACGAGAAGGACGATGGGCCGCTCGAGCTCTTCGGCCAGCTCGGGGCCGACACCATGGCGGACTACTTCATGGTCTCGACGGGGATGTTTTCGGGGATCTTTAGCTCAAACTGGTCGTCGTCGAGCTTGCCATTGAGGGTGAGCTTGGTGATGTTGACGGTGAGCGAATAGTGATCCCGGGGCCGCTCGATGATGATGTTCGAGGGATAGGGCGTGTTGCCATAGAACTGGTAGTTGCTGTAGTGGGCTTTGGTAACGACCTGTCCGTCGATGTCGTAGATGTCCTGCTGGTAGGGCAGAAGGTCGGTGGAATTGATGTGGACGACACGCAGGGTGCGAACGGTCTGGCCCTCGGGCTTGGCGAGGATCTGGAGGGAGTAGGCGGGCTCCTCGATGAGGTCCTTCTTCTTTTTGCCGCTCTCGATGACCCGGATGTCGGTGGTCATGGAGATGATCTGTTGCTCTTCGGGCCCCTGGATGAACATGGAGTCGAAGAAGACGTCGGGACGGAGGTTTTCGAGGCCGTTCTTTGATTTGGTGGTGACGGTGTTGGAGCCGACGACGGCGCGGTGGCGCGGCGGGATGAGCAGCTTGAAGTTCTTTCCGTCGGAGACCATGTCGAGAGCCTGAGTCCGGACGACGGGGACGAGCAGAAGGACACGCAGGAACTCGGGCTTGCGCATGAGGATGTAGCCGGCGAAGCTGGTGTACTGGATCTCCTTGCCCTGAAGGCCGCCTCCGGTGGTGGCGGCGATCTCGACGCTGGCGCTAAAGGTCTGCAAGGCGTCGTAGCGGATGGCCAACTGCTTGGCCATGGCATCCAGCGAGGTGCTGATGATGACATCAGCGACGCGGGTCTTGGGGACGTAGCGTGTGTGGGAGAGGCACCCCGTCAGCGTAGGGAGAACGGCCATCATCCCCAGCAACAAGGTTTGTCTTATCTTCATGCGCACGAAGTTTAAGTATATCCGTCCAGGTTTGATGGCAGCTGCATGGCTACAGGGAGTTTAGATGGAAATAGACGCTCGAAGGTTCGGGAAAGTATGGGGTAGCTTGGAGGGGACGGATAGCTGGGGCTGGGTCGGACCACTGGGGAGAGTTGAGGTAGAGAAGCCGATGCCTTTTCAGCGTTGCTGGGCTTTGCGGTAGGTCTGGACGTTCTGGTTGTGCTGCTTGAGTGAGGCGGCGAAGCGGCTGTGGCCGTTGGCGTCGGAGACGAAGTAGAGGTAATCGGTCTGGGCCGGGGAGAGGGCGGCGCGGAAGGCGGCCATGCCGGGGTTGCAGATGGGTCCGGGAGGAAGGCCGGCGTGGAGGTAGGTGTTGTAGGGTGAGGGCGAGTGCAGGTCGGAGGCGTGGATGGTCCCGCGCCAGCGGTTGTCGAGCAGGGCGGCGTAGATGACGGTGGGGTCGGTGGCGAGAGGAATGGACTTGGCCAGGCGGTTGAGGAAGACTCCGGCGACGAGCGGGCGCTCGGAGTCCTGAGAGACCTCCTTTTCGACGAGCGAGGCGAGGGTGACGGTGCGGGGGGCGTCGCCCTGGAGCCCGAGCTGCTGGGCGGCGAGGCGGAAACGCCGGACCATGGCGGCGAGGATGTGCACAGCAGGGGTGTGGCGGGCGAAGTGGTAGGTGTCGGGGAAGAGGTAGCCCTCGAGCGAGGCGGCGGGTTTGGCGGCGCTCGCGGTCCATTCGGCGATGAGCTCGGTGTGTTGGCGCTCGGCCTGGAGGAAGGCGGCGCGGTCGCCAAGTCCGGCGGCTTCGACGGCCTGGGCGATGTCGAAGATGTTGTAGCCCTCGGGGATGGTGAGGGCGCGGGTATAGATGTCTCCGCTGGCGATGCGGCTGTAGACCTCGGTGAGGGGGACGGGGTGATCGAAACGGTACTCGCCGGCTTTGAGGGTTCCGCCACGGACGATGCGGAGGGCCTCGAAGGCATAGCGGTGGCGGATGATGCCACTCTGCTGGAGCTGGACGGCGATGGATTTGGTGCTGGTGTGGGGGGCGATCTCGACGAAGATCTCGGTGGAGGGGCCGAAGGGGGTGTAGACGAAGTAAGCTGCAAGCCCGCCAGCGATGAAGGCCAAGAGGATGGCGAGCAGAAGCAGGGTCGCGAGGAACTTCAAAGAGACCTCCTGAGGAGATTGTAGTGGCAGCCGGCTGCGGTTGCAGTCGGTTACGATCTGGCTCACTTGAGCCAAAAAACGGTCTATAATGGAGAAAGTAGGAAGGTGGCAACTATGTCCGTCATTGCTGCTGAATCTGTTGCCGAGATTCTGGGACTAGGCAAATCCATACGAACAGTGCGCGATCTGGAGAGCGCGGTGAGCGCCGGATTGCCAAAGCGTTCTCTTGAGCGGCTGAGTGGAAGACTTTGGACTGAACCCCGGGTGGCCAGAACCGGTATGTACAAGTTGGTTCCGCTGGCGACCTGGAAGCGTCGTAAGACAAAGCTCTCTGTACCGGAGAGCGAGCGAGCGGAGCGTCTGGCTCGTCTGCTTGCACTTGCTGAATATGTACTTGAGGATAAACAGTTTGCACGCGAGTGGATGACGCGCCCGCACCTGGAGCTCGACGGGAGAGCGCCTGTGGACGCAGCCCAGACAGAGCTTGGAGCGCGAAGAGTGGAAGACATCCTGATGCGAATCCTGTTCGGCCTGCCTGTCTGATGATTGCTTACAGGATTGCACCTGGAAGACATCCGGTCTTCGACCCAACTGGTGCGTCGCTTTGGGGAGGGCGATGGAACTCTCCTGGCCGCCGCGTGATCTATGCTGCCGAAACCTACTCGGCTGCCATGCTCGAGACCCTTGTACACCTGAGCCATGCTTCGCCGCCTCCAGGCTTTCTGTATGTTCGTATTGAGATTCCTGACCGGGTCTCGGTTGAGAAGGTCGATGCGAGTGTCCTTGATGGCTGGAGCGATATGGATATGAGGGTTTCGCGTACCTTTGGTGACCAATGGTATGATGAGAGGCGAAGTGTGATGCTCCTTTCCCCCAGTGTTGTGACGCTAGGACCTGAGATGAACGTCGTCATCCATGCGGAGCATTCCGATTACAAGTACATCCAGGTCGATCCACCGCGCCCGGTTCAGTGGGACGCGAGATTATTTCGGTGACTACACTTAATTCCAATGCAGGACGAGGAAGCACAGTACGGGTTTGAGGAAGGTACGGGCGAGCCGTTGCATGTGAGCGGAGAGCGGCCGGGCCGTATCCTGGGGTTCGATGTGGGGGATCGGAGGATTGGGGTGGCGATCTCGGATCCTCTGGGGTATACGGCACAGCCGCTGCTGACCCTGCACCGGACGAACCGCAGGGCGGACCTGAAGTCCGTGGGGAGGCTGTTACGGCGACATGGTGTGGCGGAAGCGGTGGTGGGGAATCCGCTGTACATGTCGGGCGATGTGAGCCCGCAGGCATTGAAGGCACAGGGGTTTGCGGAGGATCTGCGCTCCGAGTTCGGCCTGGAGGTCCATATGTGGGACGAGCGGCTGACAACGACCCAGGCACACCGGCATCTGGACGAGGCCGGACATGCGGCAATGGGACGCAAGGGGATCATCGATCAGGTGGCCGCAGTATTGATTCTGCAGAGCTTTCTGGATGCGCGGAGCAATGGGAGGCTCTGACGGAGCGCCCCTGACGGGAAGGATTCTGCCGGAAGTCGTATAATCCTATTTTCGCCCCCATGCGCGAGATTTGAAGCGCGGGAGTACCCCTGTGGCCATGAGGTCGCAGGGGGCAACGTTTAAAGAGACAGGTAGGACCCATGCCAGAACAGATCATGAAGCGGCTCCAGGAGGAGATCAAGCAGCTTGAGTACGAGCTGACGACGGAGCTGCCTGCGGAAATCAAGAAGGCGGTTGCCCTGGGCGACCTGAGCGAGAACGCCGAGTACCACATGGCCAAGCAGCGGCAGGAGTTTGTGAACGCGCGGCTAGGCCAGCTGAAAAAGCGCATGGGTGAGCTGGCGCTGGTGAACCTGTCGAATATTCCGCACGACAAGGTCGGGTTCGGGGCGACGGTGACGGTCTTCGACACCTCGAAGGACGAGGAGCTTGTGTACAAGCTGGTGACGAGCGAAGAGTCGGACGTGGCCAATGGGCTGATCTCGACGACCTCGCCGATCGGCCGGGCGTTGCTGGGCAAGAAGACAGGCGACACGACGACGGTGGTGACGCCGAACGGCAAGCGCGAGCTGGAGATTCTGAAGCTGGTGACAATTCACGACGCTGCGCAGTAGGCTGGCGTACTGGGTGACGGAAAACAAGCAAGAGGGCAAGGGTGACCTGGACAAGCTCATTTGGGAAGGGTAGCGGCTGGCTGCTGCAGAAGATCGTGAACGGTCTTGCGCTCTCCCGTATCTCTCCGAATACCCTGACCTTCATTGGTCTGATCATCAACATCATCGCGGCGCTGTTCTTCGGGTTCGCTCGGGGGCCGCATGCCAACCGCATGTTTCTGTATGCCGGGCTGACGATCATTGGCGCGGGCGTCTTCGACATGGTGGATGGTCGGGTGGCGCGGCAGACCAACCAGGTGTCGATCTTCGGGGCGTTCTTCGACTCGGTGATCGACCGCTACTCAGACGTGGCCATCTTCTTTGGCCTGCTGGTGTACTACGCGCGTGGGAACCGGTTGTTTTACGTCGGACTGGTGGCGTTTGTGATGACCGCCTGCCTGATGGTGAGCTACACGCGGGCGCGGGCCGAGGCGCTGATTGGAAGCTGCAAGGTGGGCTTCATGGAGCGGCCGGAGAGGATCGTCTGCGTGATTCTGGGGGCGCTGGGCAACCGCTGGGGCGTGATGGGCGCGGCGCTCTGGGTGCTGGCGGTGATGTCGACGATCACGGTGATTCACCGGATCCGGTATACGTATCTGGAGACGGAACGGATGAAGCTGGCTTCCGTGGAGCTGGAAGCCTCGTCGCGGCAGTAATCCCCAAGCAGGAATCCACAAGTTGAGACAAACAAAACGTCCTCAGGAGAGGATGCGTTGCAGAACGTTGGTCTTTGCAAGATCGAGGACCTCGTCTCCACGGCCGCTGAGCACAGACTTTGCCGCCCAGAGGGAGAAGCCTTTCGCCTGACCGAAGGTGATCGATGGTGGCATGGAGAGCTCCTGACGGTTGACCATGACTTCGACGAGTGCGGGACCGGGTGTCTCAAAAGCGGTGCGTAATGCGGCTTCAAGGTCGTTAGGGTACTCGACGCGGACGCCGTACAGGCCGGTGGCCTTTGCGAGATCAGCAAAGTTGGGGTTGTCGAGATTGGTGCCGTAGTTCACGATTCCCGCTGCTTTCATCTCAAGCTCCACAAAGGCGAGCGAGCTGTTGTTGAAGACAACGATCTTGATGGGCAGCTTAAGCTGGCGCAGGGTGAGCAGGTCGCCGAGCATCATGGCCAGTCCGCCATCTCCTGCCAAGGCGACGACCTGACGAGAACGATGCGAGGCTTGCGCTCCGATGGCCTGAGGAATGGCAGAGGCCATGGACCCATGCACAAAGGAGCCGAGCAAGCGGCGACGGCCGTTCATGGTGAGGTAACGTGCCGCCCAGACGGTTGGAGTGCCGACGTCGCAGGTGAAGAGGGTATCGTCTGCGGCAATCTTATCGATCAGGCGAGCAACATACTGGGGATGGATGGGGGTTTGATTCTTGTCGGGCTGAGCGAGTTCTTCGAGTCCCTCGCGGACTTTTTTGTAGTCGTTGATGTGAGTATCGAGACGAGCCTGATCGGTCTTCTGGGTAAGCAGGGGCAGTAATGCAGGCAGCGTGTGTTTGATGGAGCCGATGAGGCCGAGCTCGACCGGTGTGCGGCGGCCAATCTGCTCGCCACGGGCATCGATCTGGATGACCGTCGCCTTCGACGGGAAGAACTGCTGATAAGGAAAGTCGGTGCCGAGCATCAGCAGGGTGTCGCAGCTTTCCATGGCGTGATAGCCGGAGCTGAAGCCGATGAGACCTGTGAGTCCGACGTCGTTCGGGTTGTCGTACTCGATATACTCCTTGCCTCGCAGGGCGTGAACGATGGGAGCCTTGAGGACTGCTGCGGTAGCGATGAGATCGTCGTGAGCGTCCTTGCACCCGGCGCCGGCGAGGATGGTCACTTTCTTGCCGGTGTTCAGGAGCTCGGCGGCCTTTCGCAGTTCCTGGTCGTTGGGGCGAAGGATCGGGTCGGGGATCTGGATGGGCAGCACGGGGTTGCCGTTGACTGCATCGTGGAGGAAGATCTCGCCGGGGATGACAAGGACGGAGACGCTGGAACGGGTGATGGCGGAGCGCATGGCGATCTCGAGCAGGCGCGGCATCTGCTCGGGAACACCGACCATCTCGCAGTAGTCGCTGCACTCCTTGAAGAGATTTTGCGGATGGGTCTCCTGGAAGTAGCCGGTGCCGATCTCGTTGCTGGGGATGTGGGCGGCGATGGCGAGCACAGGGACGCGGCTGCGGTGGCAATCGAAGAGGCCGTTGATGAGGTGCAGGTTGCCGGGACCGCAGCTTGCGGCACAGACGGCGAGCGAGCCGGTGAGGTGGGCTTCGGCTCCTGCGGCGAAGGCGGCAACTTCTTCGTTGCGGACGTGCGCCCACTCGAGAGTGCCATCTTTGCGGATGGCATCGGTGAAGCCGTTCAAGGAGTCGCCGGGAAGTCCGTAGACGCGTTTTACGCCTGCGTTTTTGAGGCTTTCTACGATGACTTCCGCGATTGTCTTTGCCATGCTGTCTCCTGAGGGCTAGCTCTTGTCTACGAGATGAATGAAGTGAGATGAGTCGAGTCGCTTATAAGGATGCTGGCGCGCCTTGAAGATCTGATTCAGATAGGTGCCTTGGGAAGGAGCGGCACGGAACTCTGCATACTCCTCAGGATCAACGTTATAGTAGCGATAGACTCCGCGCTTGCCGCGATAGACGATGGTGAGAGTATGGGCCCGGTCGTCGTAATGCATGGCGGCGATCACGCTTGAGGGCATAGGTGCGGAGGGTCTCCCATACTGAGTTTCGATGCAGGCAGCGATGGCATGTTTTCATGCCCGGGTGTTGTTCTGTGCTTCGGTCCAATGCACAGTTAACTTAAGCCAGCCTTAAGATTTAGGACAAATCAACGCGCATAACATGTTTATTTTCAACGATTTAAACATCAGATTTACGCTCCTGTAAGCGTCCCTTCACAAGCGCTCTCTAGCCTTCAAACTACGATGAAATCCTTTGCTGGAGTTTCTGAAGCAACAGCACTCCTGTGTCTTGCCTGTGCGGTGGCGTGCGCGCAGATGCCCGCACAGACGGCGAAGACCGGCTCCGTTGCGAAGCCGTCAAAGCCCCACCATGAGCCTTCCTACATCCATCCCGACCGGCTGCCGCTGTCGACGATCATCCCCGGGCCCCCGTCGAATGACTCCGACGCGGCGAAGGCAGAGTTTGATGAGATTCACCGCATCCAGGACACCCGCACACCGGAGCAGGTGAAGGCGGCACAGGCCGACGATGGTGAAGAAGACATCTTCATTTACCGGACGGTGCTGGGCGCTCATTTCAATGCGCAGTCGCTTCCGCTGACGGCGGCTTTTTCGGCGCGTGTGCATGGAGACGAGCCGATTGCGAGCAATCCACTGAAGGACCTTTACATGCGGCCGCGGCCGTACCAGGTGGACGCGACGATCCACCCGGTGTGCAAGGTGACGACACAGCACAACGCCTACCCCAGCGGTCACGCCGTCTCGGGATACCTGCTTGCCTTCACGCTGGTGCAGATGGTTCCAGAGCAGAAGACGGAGATTCTGAAGCGGGCCGACGATTACGCGCACAACCGGCTGGTATGCGGCGTGCATACGGCAAGCGACCTTGAGGCGAGCCGCCGCATGGCGTACGCAGCGTTCGCAAGCATGCTGGAAAACCAGCGTTTTCAGCAGGACCTCAAGGCTGCACGGGCGGAGACCCGTCGCGCTCTTGGGCTGAATCCATAAAAGAAAAACCTGATCGGTAATTTTCTCCGAGACGAGCAAAAGACCACTCAATTTCTGGAGGTTTGTGATGCACGGGATACGATTCAGCAGGATAGGTGTGCCGCTGCGCGCGTTTGCGCTGGGGATGCTGTTCACCGCAGCCACCGTTGTGGCACAACAGGCCGGCGTAGTCAGCGGCAGCGTGGCGGACACGAAGGGGACGGGGATTCCCCACTCAACGATCGTGTTCAGGAATGAAGGCACGAATACGATTACGAAGGTAGCGGGCGATGATCAGGGCCACTTCACTTCTCCCTCATTGGCCACGGGAAGCTACACGGTAGAGGCTTCAGCGTCGAGCTTTGCTCTTGGGACAAAAAAGGGAGTCGCGATCGGATCGAACGAACCGACGCGACTGGACTTCACGCTAACCATTGGCTCGGTCACGGACCAGATTACGGTGGAGGCGAACAACGCGAACTCGATTGCCGCGCAGTATGCTCCGATGGACGGCCTGCTGGAGGCGCGCAGCGCGCGGACGGAGGTGAACACGGCCTTCATCCAGAACTTCAGCTCGCCCGTGGCTGACTACACCGAGGTCATGCAGATGACTCCGGGAGTGTTCAGCATCAACTCGAACGGTGTGGGATTGGGCGACGCGAAGATGTTCTTCCGCGGCTTCTCTGACGGCCTGTACGACATCACCTTTGACGGTATCCCGTGGAACGATACCAACACGCCGTCGCATCATTCGTGGGCATTCTTTCCTTCGCAGTGGCTTGGCGGCGTTGACTTCGACCGCAGCCCCGGAACGGCATCGACAGTTGGACCGACGCCGTTCGGCGGTTCGGTCAACCTTCTCTCGAAAGACATGCTGGACGTGCGCAACCTGCGGCTGGGCATGAGCTATGGGTCGTTCAACACGATTCTTTCGGATGGCAGCTTCGATACGGGTAACTTCGGCGGCGAAAAGAAACGCAACAACCTTTCGATCGATGTACACCGCATGACCTCCGACGGCTTCCAGACACTGAACCGTCAGGAGCGCGATGCGGGATCACTGAAGTATCAGTACAAGTTTTCGGACACGAAGGTGCTGACGGGCTTTGCGGGCGTGATCCGGTTGACTGCGAACACGCCGAACATCAAGGGACCGACGACGGCGCAAGTGCAGCAGTTCGGTTACAACTACCTGTTGCAGAAAACCGACCCGACGCAGCAGAACTACCAAGGCTACAACACCTACTGGGTTCCGACGGACTTCGAGTACATCGGCTACAAGCAGCAGCTGGGCAACGGCTGGTATCTCGACACCAAGCCTTACACGTACAGCTATTACAACGCGCAGTACTATGCGACGCAGCCTAAGAATAATGCGCCGATCAATGCCAAGAATTGCGCTACGAGCACGAGTCCCAATCCCTGCGCGGTCGACAAGCTGAACAGCTATCGCAAATATGGCGAGATCACCACGCTGAGCAAGGTTTCGAAGTACGGCATCTTCCGCACCGGCATGTGGTACGAGTGGGCGGCGACGGACCGCTACCAGATCCCCTCCAATCCGCTCACCCGCACTGACGATGTTCTGCCGAACTTCCACGAGAAGTTCTGGACGAACAGCTATCAGCCGTATGCGGAGTTTGAGTATCACGCGACGCGTGCCCTTACGGTCACAGCCGGCTTCAAATGGGCTCACTACAACCAGGACCTGAAACAGTACGCTGACAACGGCAAGACAGTCGGCAATCTGAACGGCGCTCCGTTTGTCACTCACTCGGCTGGTTACAACAGCTATCTGCCAAGTGTGGACGCGAACTACCGCATCAAGCAGAATTGGAGCGTGTATGGCCAGTACTCGACAGGATCGGTGATCCCGCCTAGCTCCGTCTTCGACGTCACGGGTGCTGTGGTGTCGACGTTGCCGAAGCCCACCACGGCGAACAGCTATCAGGCAGGCACGGTGCTGAAGCTTCGCAGGGTTACGCTGAACGGCGACTACTATTACATCAACTTCCAGAATGTGTTCACTTCGTCGCCCGATCCCAACAATCCAAGCGCAGCGGCGTACTCACAGGCAGGCAACACCGCAGCCAAGGGAATTGAAGCTGAAGGAAATCTCTACCTCTACAAGGGTCTGAGCCTGTACGCGAACGGCACGGCGGGGACGACACGCTACGTCTCGCATACGATCAACGGGGTGGTGAATCCGAACTACGACAGATGGGTGGCAAGCACCCCGGGTAATACCGAAGGCTTTGGCCTGACCTACCAGCAGAAGTACCTGGACTTCGGTATCTTCAACAAGCGCGTTGGCTCGATGTGGAACGACGGCACCAGCGGCAGTTCGCTGGTGGTGGGTGGAACAAAGTTCAACGGCATCACGTTGAACCAGTACGCTCCCATCGACCCGTTCAACCTTACCAACCTGTTCTTCAACTTCACGATGCGCAAGGGATCGTTCTTCGACCAGAGCAAACTGCGGCTGAGCTTCAACAACCTGTTCGACACTCGTGGCACGACCAGCCTGACGCCGGGAGTGAAGGCAAA
>DATHJA010000251.1:0-3804 GCA_035316475.1 Edaphobacter sp.
CGCAACTTGGTCAGGTAGGCACGCAGAGCAGGCTGCATCTGCTGAAAATACATGGCCTCCTGGATCTGCTGCTCGATGTCCTTGAGGGGTGGAACGCCCGCCTGCTGGTGCTCGGTAACCTTGAGGATGACGAATCCCTGACGGGTGCGGATGGGATCGGTGACGCCGCCCGCCTGAAGCGAGAAGGTCTGGTCTTCGAGGACCTTAGCAAGAGCGCCGCGCTTGAAGAGCCCAAGATCGCCTCCCTGCGAGGCTGTCGGTCCGCCAGAGTTGGCCTTCGCAAGGTCGTCGAAGCTGTCGCCAGCCTTGACCTTCTCTGCAATCCCCTCGGCCTTCGCCTTCGCCTGCGCTACTACAGCTTCGGTGGCGTCAGCAGGGGTAGGGACGAGGATCTCGCTCAGGCGCACCTGCTCCGGCTGGGAGAAGTCGTTCTTGTGGGCGTCATAGTAGGCCTGTTCCTGCCCCTGAGTCATCTGGAGGTGACGGCCTACTTCGTCGCGAACGACCTGCTGGGTAAGGATGCCGTTCCGGATATTCGCCTTGAAGTCTTCAAAGGAGATGCTCTGCTGCCGGGCCGCCTTCTCGAGATCTTCCATGGAGTCCATGTGGTTCTGCTTGCGGATCTCGTCGAGACGGCGGATGACCTCCGCGTCGGCGTTCAGTCCAAGGTCCTTGGCGCGAGAGATCAGAAGCTGCTGGTCGACCATGTCGCGCAGCAGATTCTTCTGACGGTCGGCGGACTCTTCGGGACTCGCCTGATTCTGCTGGTTTTCCGCGGCAAGCTGCTGCTCGCTGCGCTCCATGTCGCTGCGGCTGATGATCCGGTCGTTGACGCGAGCGACGACATCCTCCACGACGGTACCGTTCGGAGTGATCGCCGTGGGTGTCGGCAGGGTTACCTGGCGCTGCGGCTCATTGGGAACGCTCAGCGGACTTTGATACCGCGGCGCTTGAGCCAGCACCGCCACCGGCAGCGCCAGCAGGCTGAACCCGCATACTGCCCTGAACTGCGAAAATCGAAAATTCATCGTCACTCGTTATCTCTGCCCCAGCATCCACGGAAAAGGCCGCCCCGGCCTCCTGGATTTGGACTTGCCGGAGGCAACGGACGGTATCCGTCCCATCATTCTAACCGTGGTAAGGCGGAAGAGGCGAATCGGGTTTTCGGGCAGGAAACGGTGACCCGCCGGTGCTATACTCCGTCCAATAGAGGACGAGCGTTTACAGGAGGGCCTGTAGGCCGTCTGACGCATAGATTTCTGCTCAGTTCTTCTCGAGGTTTACCTGACCGATGGCACCCCGCACACGCCGCACACTTTTTTCCGCCACCATCTTTCTGGCTACCTGCGCGGTCGCCGGTACGTTTATCAACCAGAGGGTCGATGCACAGTCGGCTACCGACGAGTCGACCCTGCGCGACAGCCTCAGGAACTTCACCAGCGTCTACTCGCTGGTGGAACAGAACTACGCCGACAAGATGACCACCGACAAGACGGACAAGGCCATCTACGACGGCGCGATTCCGGGCATGCTGCATGTGCTGGATCCCCACTCGAACTTCTACGACCCCAAAGCCTACGCGCAGATGCGCGAGGACCAGCACGGCAGGTACTACGGCGTGGGCATGACCATCCAGCCGCAGACCGACTCGACGGCCAAGAATGGCACCAAGATCGTCGTGCTCTATCCCTTTGAGGGAACTCCCTCCTTCAAGGCTGGAATCCGACCCGGCGATACGATTCTTGCCGTCGATGGAAAGAGCACCGAAGGAATGGATTCGGCGGCCGTCGCCTCCATGCTGAAAGGCCCGCGCAACACCCACGTCACGGTGACGGTAAACCGCGAGGGTGCGCCCAAGCCTCTGGACTTTGACCTGGTGCGCGATGAGGTCTCACGTCCCTCCGTCGATCTCGCGTTCCTGCTGCGGCCCGGTGTCGGGTATATGCACGTCACGAACTTCATGGAGACAACCAGCCGCGAGGTAGGTGACGCTCTCGACAAGTTCGGCAACATCAACGGCCTGGTGCTCGATCTGCGCGGAAACCCGGGTGGCTTGCTGAACGAGGCCGTCAACATGAGCGACAAGTTCCTGCAGAAGGGACAGATTGTCGTCTCCCAGCGTGGACGCGCCTTCCCCGATCAGGTCTATCGCGCGGCTCACGGGTCCGATACGAAGTATCCGATCGTGGTGCTGGTGAACCGCAATACGGCCTCGGCCGCGGAGATCGTCTCCGGCGCCCTGCAGGACCACGACCGCGCCCTGATCGTGGGCGAGACGACGTTCGGCAAGGGTCTGGTGCAGACGGTCTTTCAGACCTCGGAGAATACCGGCCTTGCCCTGACGACGTATCACTACTACACACCGTCGGGTCGCCTGATTCAGCGCAACTACAGCCATGTTTCGCTGTACGACTACTACTTCGTTCGCGACTCCGCGCAGCCCAAGGACAAGAGCAACCGCGAGGTGAAGCTGACGGATTCCGGACGCACCGTCTATGGCGGCGGGGGTATTACTCCGGATCAGTCCATCGACAATCTCAAGACGAACCGGTTTCAGGAGTCGCTGTTGCAGAACTATGCGTTCTTCAACTTCAGCAAACACTATCTGGCCGTCCATAACTCGGTGAGCAAGGACTTTACCGTGGATGACGCCGTGGTCCAGGAGTTCAAGAACTTTCTGAAGTCGAAGAATATCGAGTACACCGACCAGGACATCGCCGGTGTGCAGGACTGGTTGAAGGAGAGCATCAAGAGCGACCTGTTCACCTCGCAGTTCGGGCAGCTGGAGGGCCTGAAGGTTCGCGCCGAGTGGGACCCGCAGATCGCCAAGGCCGTTACCTATCTGCCGGAGGCACAGACTCTTCAGGATCACCTGAAGCTGGCTCAGAAGGCGAGCCTGGCTCACTAATAAACAGACAGGATTACAGAAAGCGCCCGCATGACTTCTGATGCGGGCGCTTTTCTCTGTCCCGACGACGCTATAGTGGTGACGACGGAGGGTTCATGAAGGCACTCGGAGTTGCATATGGATTTGTCATGGCCGCTTCCCTTTTTCTTCATCCCATAAGGACGAGTGGACAGGGGATGCTCTCGATCGAAGGAACAGCGACCTACCGCGAACGCATGGCACTGCCACCCGATGCCGTCTTCGAAGTGACCCTCGAGGATGTGTCGCGGATGGATGCTCCAGCGCTTACCCTGGGTCAGTCACGGACGGAACAGCCCGGGAATCCTCCTTTTCACTTCACTATCCAGTACGACCCATCGCAGATTCAGCCGAATCATATCTATGCGGTTCGCGCCAGCGTCACCGAGGGAGATCGCCTCCTGTTCACGACGGACCAGCGCTACCAGGTTCTTACGCAGGGCCACGGCAGCGAGATCGGAATGATGATGTTGCGCCGCGTCGCGGGGACGGCAGGACAGGCCGCCGCCTCAACTCCTCTACGCGAGACCTATTGGAAACTGATTCAGATCGGGGACAGGGCAGTCACCGCCGCAGATCAGCAGCAGGAGGCGAATCTGGTGTTCCACACCGAAGGCGGGCGAGTGACAGGCTCCGGAGGATGCAATCGTCTGACCGGCGGATACACAGCAACGGGCGACTCCCTTCGCTTCGGCGGCGTGGCTTCCACACGAATGGCCTGTATGCATGGAATGGAGACGGAGACGAACTTTCTTGCGGCACTCGAACGGGTACGAAGCTGGAAGATCGCCAGCCGTCAGTTGGAGCTTCTGGATGAGGAAGGAAAGATGCTTCTTCGGTTTACCGCGCAGGCAGAGAAGACAAAATAGCCCGGACAG
>DATHJA010000252.1:0-3047 GCA_035316475.1 Edaphobacter sp.
CGAAATGTTCCACGCATTCGCATTCTGGGCCCCCCTTCAAATCCGAGAAGTGAAGTAAAGATCATCAGCAAAAGGTAGACCGCTCAGCGGCGCCGCCACAATCAGGCCCCCTTGAGTGCTCTCCTTTTCCGTAACACGGGAGAAGCGGCATGGAATTTCTGGATCGGCTCTTAACCTGCGCAGATTGTGGTGGTGAATTTATCTTCACCGCCGGGGAACAACTCTTTTTCTTCGACAAACAATTCAAGAACGACCCGAAACGCTGTAAGCCCTGCAAATGCAGGCGCGCCGGTGTAGGTCTGAGCCCGGGCTCCGGCCCAGCTGCAGCCGGCCTCTCTCGCACCGAGACCCGCACGGAATGCTCGGAGTGCGGCATCCAGACGACTGTCCCCTTCAAGCCAACTCAGGGACGACCCGTACTGTGTCGCCAGTGCTTCCAGATCAAGCAACGGGCTGCGGCTCCGGGTACCGCCACCTCGGCGGCTACGGCAGAGCTTATGGCCAGCTCTGAACTGGTGCCGGTCAGCGCGGAGATGATCGCTGCGGCGGCCCAGGCACCACGGGCTTAGCTCCGCTGTGGCCTTGTTATCCTCCCTCACATTACGATGTGAGAGAGGATAACTATGCGTGTTGTTGGGCGTACTGCCGAAGTTGAAGCTGATCCGGTGAAGCCTTCCATTGGCCTCGTCCGTGCACGCACGCAGGTTGGCGACTTCGAGCTGACGGTCTGTACTGATGGCACCTACCTGCTCGACGGTGGAGCCATGTTTGGCGTCGTGCCGAAGACGCTCTGGCAGAAGCGCGCTCCGGCAGACGACCAGAACCGCATCCTGCTGGGACTTAATACGGTTGTGGTGCGCACCGGGAAGCAGACGGTGTTGATTGAGACCGGAATTGGCAATAAACAATCTGAGAAGCTGCGCGAGATTCACGGCAATCAGGAACTTCTCCCCACATCGCTCTCTGCCGCCGGAGTTGGAGTTGAGGATGTCGACATCGTCATCAACACTCACCTCCACTTCGACCACTGCGGCTGGAATACGACGCTGCAGCCCGACGGTTCAGTAACTCCGACCTTCCCGAATGCGCGTTACTTCGCTCATCGGGGAGAGGTGGAGCATGGTCATCTGCAACTGGACCGCGATCGCGTCAGCTATCTCTCACCCAACTACGATCCATTGATCCAGTCGGGGCAGATGACGCTGCTTGATGACGGCCGCATCAAGTCTGATCCGCAGATCTGTCCGGGTGTCAGCGTAGAGCTCTTTCCCGGCCACACTGCGCATCTCCTCGGCGTCCACATCGAGTCAAAGTCCCAGCACGCCTGTTATGTCTCGGATCTCATCCCCACGAGCGCCCATCTCGACCCCACCTGGGTGATGGGATACGACCTCGATCCGCTTGAATCGATTGTTCAGCGGAAGCGGTTCTATCAGAGAGCTATCCCTGAAAACTGGCTCGTGCTCTTTACCCACGACCACAACACCCCTATGGCGCGGATCGGCCTGAACGAGAGGGGCAAGCCAGTTGTGATCGCAACCAGGTGAACATGGGATGATCGGGAGACAGAAAAGCCCTGCCGAAGCAGGGCTTTTCGCTGTTACAGGGGAACACCTATGCGTTGACGACAGGATCGACAGCAACGAAACGGCCAAGCTGGCCACGATCCTGGAAGCGGACGATGCCGTCGATCTTGGCGAACAGGGTATCGTCCTTACCGCGGCCGACGTTCGCGCCGGGCTTCAGCGGTGTGCCACGCTGACGAACGATGATGCCGCCGCCGAGGATGGACTGACCGCCGAACACTTTGACTCCGAGCCGCTGTGCATTTGAGTCGCGGCCGTTTTTAGAAGAACCTAAACCTTTTTTATGCGCCATTACATTGCCTCTTCCGCGCCGCCCTCAGGCTATTGCGCTCTCAAATAAAAAATATTAAGCCTTGAAGCTCTTGCCATTGACCAGGATCTCGTTGATCTTGACCTCAACGTAGTTCTGGCGGTGGCCCTGCATCTTCTTGTACTGTTTCTTGCGCTTCAGCTTGAAGACCAGGATCTTCTCGCGGCGGCCTTCGCCGACGACCGAGGCGAGCACTTTGGCTCCGGTCAGGTCAGACTCGAACTTGCCCTCTTCGCCGCTGACAGCGAGGATGTCGGAGAACTCGACTGCGCCATTCTCATGGGCAGTGGTCTCAATCTTCAACTGCTCGCCTGGCGATACCAGATACTGCTTGCCGCCGGTGCGGATGACTGCGTACATAGCTAAAACCTCAAGCGTGGCGCTGATGGGCGCTGACCGCTTCCTTCAATAGATTGTGCTGCATGGGGCGCATACAGGAGCACTGCATCAAGCCAACCGGCTAAACCATCGCGTCTTTCGCTGACCGCCGGGCTCTAGCCTGTCGTCCCTGTAACCCTTGAAATGTCGTCAATAGGCTACAGCGCCAAACTTAAAAAGTGTATCGCGTTCCCTTCGGGGGGTCAATGAGTATCGTTTTTTTGCCGAGGTAAGGGTGGTGATTTCCAGCGAAAATGGGAATTTTTGGGGTGCAGAACGTCGTGAAATGCGTGGTGAACGTGGTTAGCTTGTGGCTTTTGGTGGTCAAAAAATGCGGTTCGAGGGTGATGATTGCGTCAGATGATCGGTACGAGCCCTATTTTCCGTCGAGATCGAGGGTGTAAAGGTTGCCGGTCGAGGAGCGGGCGCGCACGAGGGGGATGTTGTCCGGGGTGATGCCGCAGAAGAAGTAGTCGGCGGCCTCGCCCGAGCGGAAGCTGGCCAGGTCGGCTACCTGCTGGAGCTGGCCGCTGGGGACGTCCACTCGATAGATAGGCTGGGTGATCGACATGAAGGCATGAATATAGATGGCCTTGCTATCCGCGCTCCAGACGGGATCGGCGACGCTGGTCTCAGCGAGCAGACGCCAGGTGTGATTGGCTACGTCGAAGAGCATCAGCCTGCGTTGATCGAGCGAGATGGCAGCAATATAGCGGCCGTCGGGGGACCAGCGGGGGCTGAAGAGGCCCTCTGAGTCGGGAACCGGCGTGATG
>DATHJA010000253.1:0-2970 GCA_035316475.1 Edaphobacter sp.
ACAACAGGATTCGAAAGCCTGGCACTCGATACCGCAACCTTGAGCGTCAACCGCTTGCCATCCTGAGAAAACGTGAACTCGTTCTCGCGCTTTCCATCATCCGACACAAAGACCTGCGTAATCCGATCACCCGCAATCACCTGCGTCAGCTTACTCGTTTTGCCTTTGTAGACGTAATCCGCAGGCTCGCCCTTATCGCCCGAGATCATCTCAGGCCTCGCCTCCGGCAGAACTTTGATCTTCCCCTGATCAAAAGAGAAAGTATAAAAACCGGGAATCTGGGTCGTCGCCGTTATACGGTTTCGAGCAGTCGAACGAGTGACAAAAGACATGCTCTCCACAGCATGATCGATCGCCGCCTTCCGCGCCTCTTCTTCCTGCGCGTTCCCCGCATAACGATACGTCCCGGTAAACCGCGCCCGCTGGTCGCCTGACGCCGCAGGAGATTTCGCAGCATCATTCGCCGCTGTCTGTGCCCTTCCGCCGATTGCCCACCCGACAACCATGCAAAGAAACAGAGTGGCGGTCATAAAATCTCGCCGGGGTCGCATGATCTTCTCCATCTGTCCCTTTCTACTAGCTGCTACGTGAAGGCAAGACCACCCGAGTCACTTCAGCGGATACAACTTCATATCCCGGAAATAAAGCTCCGCTCCCTCTGACTGGAACAGAATCTTTCCGCTCACCGGCGACGGATCCGTCCCCTCGTTCGCGAGCTTCCCATTCACATACTGCTTCACGTCGTTGCCATTGACGATCAGCTCCAACAGGTTCCACTCGCCGTGGGGCTTTTCCACCTCGCCCACCGGGTCCCGGAAGCCGGCTACGTTCTCCGAAGGACCTTTACCGAAGCGATCGATCTTCATCGCCTTTCCCGGCGGCCCGGTTACACGCTTGCCGTCCTTGCCGGTAAGCGCGGCCCCATCCGTAAGCCAGAAGTCGCCAGTCCCGCCCTCCAGGATCTGGAACTCGACGGACCGCGGCCAGACCTTCTGCTCCCCCTCTATGTGGTAGAGAATGCCGCTATCGCGGGCCTTTCCCGCACGGTCGCCATACGTTCCCTCGCCCCACTTGAACTCGGCACGCAGGTAGAAGTTTTTGTACTCGTCCTTTGTGATGACGTAGCCCATCTCTTTGCCGGAGACGTGAAGGACACCATCTTCCACCTGAAAGACATGCTCCGGGTCGGAGTTCAGTCCGCGAGTCTTCAGAAACACGTCAAAGCTCTTGAGGTCCTTGCCATCGAACAGGACGACGGCTTTTTTGTGGGGCGGTATCTTCTGCGCCCAGGCTACCACCGGCTCTGCCGTGGAGGCGGCGAAGAGCACCACCCCATGCAAACACAACATACGCAAGCACCGAAACATCGATTTCCTCCCCAAAAACAATAAACTTGCGCCAACTTGAAGGAACTCCATCATAGCCCCGATTCCGTGACGAACGGACCGCACAGGGCATGGGTTCGCGAATATCATCGTTTACGGCGCACAGAACGAACATGCCGAGCACACCATTCCGGGAGAGAATCGATGCGATTCATGATTATCCGCAGAAGCGACAAATATATGGAGGCGGGCGCTATTCCCGACAAGAAGCTGATGGCCGCCGTAGGCAGCTACTACCAGGAGATGCGCGACGCGGGGATTCTTCTGGGCGGAGAGTGGCTTCAACCCAGCTCGAAGGGAGCCCGCATCGTTGCAACAGAAGGCAAAAAGACCATCGTCGACGGGCCCTTCACCGAGCTCAAGGAGCTGATCGCCGGATATACCGTGATCGATGTCCCCACCCTCGAAGACGCCGTTGCCTGGGCACAACGCTGCCCCACGATGTCGGGCGACTTCAATACCCAGATGGAGGTACGTCAGGTCTATGAGGCCGCCGACTTCCCAGCTGAGCTGGCCCCGGAGCTCGCGCTCCATTCTTCGGAGACGATTGCCCGCGATGCCGCCAGGTTGCTCAAACCAGAGCCGGTTTCAAGCCGCTAAAAATAATTTAAAAAATATTCCGGAAGCCTGTCGATTCCGATCCCCTTTGTTCGACGTATAGGTAGAACGCGAAGAAAATGGGCCTTCCCCATAGGCAATTTTCTTCGCAGCTATACGGAAAACAAGGAGCATTCATCATGCAGATTCAACCGTACCTCTTCTTCAAAGGCGACTGTGAAGAGGCCTTCAAGTTCTACGAACGCGTACTCAAGGGCAAGATCGACGCCATGCTTCCCCACGCCGGAACCCCAGCCGAACAGCACACCGCTCCCGAGTGGCGCGACAAGATCATGCACGCGCGCCTTACCGTGGGCGAGGCGGTCCTGATGGCCTCCGACGCCCCGCCGGAGCACTACAGCCCGCCCAGCGGCTTCTCCGTCTCTCTTCAGATCAACGAGGTCGCCGAGGCCGAGCGCATCTTCAACGAGCTCTCTGCCGGAGGCAAGATCACCATGCCTATCCAGCCAACCTTTTGGGCGACCCGCTTCGGTATGTTCACCGATCGCTTCGGCATTCCCTGGATGATCAACTGCAATCAGCCCAACGCCTAATCTTTTTCAGAAACAACCTAAAGAAGGAGTTTCACGATGCGATTTCTCATGCTCTACCGTCCCGCGGATACGGCCAGCGTTGAGGCCGGCATTCCACCCACTCCCGAGATGATGGCCCGGATGGGCGATCTGATCCAGAGAAAGATCGAGCAGGGCAAGCTGCTCTCTACCGAGGGCTGCGCCGAGACCAGCAAGGGCGCCAAGGTCCGGCTTTCCAGGGGCAAGGTCAGCGTCACCGACGGTCCCTTCGCTGAGGCCAAGGAGCTGGTCGCCGGCTTCGCCCTCTTCCGGGTCAGCTCCAAGCAGGAGGCGATCGAAGAGGCCCGCGAGTTTCTCGACATCGCCGGCGACGGCGAGGTGGAGATTCGTCTGATCCACGACACCGACAACTGCCTCGAATCCATCAAACTCAGCCACCAGGTTCAAGGAGCTTA
>DATHJA010000254.1:0-2399 GCA_035316475.1 Edaphobacter sp.
CATCGCTCGCCGTCTCTTGCGGACCTGGAGTGCACGAAGCTACTTCTGGGTAACCCGAAGCGCGATCCTGCGATTCTTCGCTCTTCCTTCCTCTGTCGCGTTATCTCCTACCGGATACTGGTCGCCGTATCCCTCCGAAGCCAGCCGCGAGGGGTCAATCCCTTTGCTCACAAGGGAATCCATCACGCTCTTCGCCCGCGCCTCCGATAACGCCTGGTTGGCAGCCGGATTGCCGGTATTGTCGGTATACCCGCCGAGCTTCACATGCACATTCGGGTACGCCTTCAGGATCTCGGCGATATTGTTCAGCTGTTCCTCCGAGGAGGGCTGAAGCGTCGCCTTCCCTGTGTCGAAGAGCAGGCGATCGAAGTTGAACCATGTGGTATCGTCCACCGGCTTCGACGAGTCCTGAATGAACGTCAGCAGCTTGTTCTCAATTCCGAACTGCGGAATGTTGAGCTCTACTCCATCCGGCAGTTTGGTCTTGAAGAACTCGCCCAACGCCGACATGGCCGACGATCCGGCGTTCGAGGCCGTCTGAACCGCGTCGCTGACCGGAGCCTTCGCCCGGTTGAAGAACCACAGCGCTGAAAGCAGCAGGGCAGCGAGAATCACCACCGGCCACAGCCAGCGGTTCGTCGTCGCGGCCGCTTTCGCTGGAATGGCCGAAACCGCAGCCGGAACGCCAGCGAAAAGACTCGACAGACCCGCTGGCAGTAAGCTCTGCAGCTTCGGAGCTTCGCTCTTCAGGCTGGAGGCAAAACCAGAGGCCGATACGCTGTTATCGCGGACAAAGCGGCCCAATCCCCCCAGCACCAGAGGAGCGGCCATGCTAAGCAGCGCGCCGGCCTTGCTGGCACCCACCCCGGAGAACTGACCGATGGCATCGGTCACTCCGCTCAGGCGCGACCCGAAGATCGCCGGAAGAAAGCGGCTGGCCAGCTCCGACAAGGGAGAACCCCCCGGGGCCGATGGATTGGAGGTCAATGCCGAGACTGCGGCATTGCTGTTGGCGGGATTGGTAATCAATCCAAAGATCTGGCTCAGGAATCCCGGTTCGTCGGCGCGCGCGGCCAGCCCGGAGAGGATGGCTGCTGCTCCACCCTGAAGACCACGCTGGACCGTATCGGGAGATTCTCCCATCTGGTTGGCAAGGGGGCCCGCAATGGGACCGAGAAGCCCCATGACACTATCAACGAGTGAAGCCATAACTACTCCTCCTGGTCACGCTTGAGTTCGTTGCATTTTGCTGGGCCCCATAATTCAACTGCCAAACCGCACCCGGACAGGACTGTCTCTACCGTGTTCGAGGTGGGCCGGTCCGCTCTACTGTCTCACTCCTCCACGTCGTCGCCCGCCGGCCTGTGGGCTGTCGCAACAATCTTCTCCGAAAGTTGTTGCGGCACGATGTCATAGTGATCCATATCCATCCTGAAGGTTCCACGGCCCTGGGTGATCGAAGTAAGCGAGGCACCGTAGTTGAGCATCTCCGCCATGGGGACCTCGGCGCGAACCACCGTTCCCGAGTTCACAGTCTCCATTCCCTGCACCCGCCCACGGCGTCCGTTCAGGTCGGCCATCAGAGCGCCGGCAAACTCGTCCGGGGCCTCGATCTCCACCCGCATCACCGGCTCCAGCAGCGCGGGCTTCGCCAATTCCATACACTTGCGGAACGCCAGTCTCGCGGCCAGCTTGAAGGACATTTCGCTCGAGTCGACCTCGTGATAGCTGCCGTCGGTCACTGTCACCTTGAAATCCACAACTGGATATCCAGCCAGAAATCCCCTGCCCGCCGATTCGTGGATTCCCTTCTCCACGGCAGGCACATACTGCCGCGGAATGGCGCCGCCAAATATCCGGTTCTCGAAGACGATTCCGCTTCCGCGCGGCAGCGGTTCCATACGGATGCGGCAGTCGCCGAACTGTCCATGCCCTCCGGTCTGCTTCTTATGCTTGCCTTGCGCCTCCGCCAGACCTCGAATCGTCTCGCGATAGGGCACCTTGGGAGCCTTCAGGGTCACCTCGGTGTGGTAGCGCTTCTTCAACTTCGAGACGATGGCCTCGATATGTGTCTGCCCCGATCCTGCCACGAGGAACTCTCCGGTATAGGGATCGCGGAAGAACCGCACCATCAGGTCCTCTTCCATCAGTCGGTGCAGGGCCGGAGCCAGCTTGTCCTCGTCCGCCCTCGACTTCGGCTCGATCGCATAGGTCATGACCGGCTCGGGAGTCGACACGGGCTCCAGGAAGATCTCGTGCGCCTTGTCGCCCAGCGTATCTCCGCTCAAGGTGGAGCGCAGCTTGGGCACGGCGCCCAGGTCGCCTGCGTGCAGCTCCTGAATCTCCGTGGGCTTGCGGCCCTGCATCACCGAAAGGTGCATCAGGCGCTCCATCTCGTG
>DATHJA010000255.1:0-3422 GCA_035316475.1 Edaphobacter sp.
GGTCCATGGTGGAACGATTGCGCGTTCATACCCGGCTGATGATTCTCGCGGAAGCTCCAGGAGTGGTTTTCACGCGCACTTGAGTTGGGCGCACCGGAGCGCATGGCCGTGGAAGAACCACGATCAGCGGTCGCTGCTCCAGGCGTGGGCATCGGCTGCGCGTAGACCTGCCGGCTCACAAATCCACTGCGCTCTACGTGGTTGGAGATTCCATGCAGATTTCCCATCGCTCCTCGCGGAACTCCAAGTCCGGCCGAGTCCTTTTCGAAAACAAAGTTCCCGGGCCTGTCGATCTTCGAATACACCAGCGGGGCGCGGTTTGACAACAGCAGCGTCGAGTGCGGAACTCCCGTCGGGCGTTGAGGCCCGGGTGGCCGCACCGGAACGCCGCCACGAGCAACTCCCTGTCCGGGTTGACCGGGCTTGGAGGGAATAGGCCGCATCACAGGATTCCCGTTGGCGAGTCCCAGCCACGCACCACCCGGCCTCCAACCCCAACCCACTCCGGGGCAGAAGGACCATGCGCCCGAGTGATAGGGTAGCCATCCCCAGGGATACGGCGAAACCCAGGAGTAGCCCGCGCCCTGATACCAGGCCCAGACTCCGTTGGCGTATGGATCCCATGCGGCGCTTGCCAGGTATGGACGCCAGAACGATCCGCAACCGCCCGCATTCATAAAGCCGCCGTAGTAGTTCATATCCGGGATGCCATA
The DNA here is from genome assembly GCA_035316475.1 of Edaphobacter sp. Lineage (GTDB taxonomy): Bacteria > Acidobacteriota > Terriglobia > Terriglobales > Acidobacteriaceae > Edaphobacter. The sequence continues at coordinate 714 of DATHJA010000255.1, forward strand.
GGAGTAAAGAGAGCTTCCATAGGCCTTCGCCTTCGAGTACCGCTGGTGATAATCCATCGAGTCTTGATCCCACTCGTCGTAGGCGGTCTCGTCGATATCCTTGTCGACCTGAATCTTCGCTTCAGGACCCTTCGCTTCAGAGCCGGTGGAGGAGCTGTCAAAGGTTGCCGTCCGGTTTTTCCCGACACTTGCCGATGCCGAGCCTGACTTCATCTCCACGTTTCCCTTGAACACGGCCAGGACAACCTTCTTTCCATCCTCTTCCAGACGCAGATGGGTGCCGGGCTGGAGCGTCATGACCGCATCGCCGGCCTTCACGGTAAACTCCATGTCCTTCGTCTTTTCCAGGTTTATATACGTCGTTCCCTCTGCGAGCGTTATTGTGGTGGCCTTCGCTCCGGTGCCGCGGAGGATCAGCTGCGGGAAATTGACCTGCGAGTCAGGGGGAAGACGCACGGTGCTTCCATCTTCAAACTCCACCTCGGCATAACCGTCGTTTCCTGTCGCCAGACGCGACCTTTCGACGATGGGCATGTTGGTCATGGTGGCCTCGACCTTGCCGGTGGCGCGATCGAGCCCGACATGGCCTTTTGCTTGACTCAGACGCACAATTCGCACATGCGAGTCGCCCGGACCAGCGCCATCGTTCCCTGCAATCTCTGCAGGGGGAGGATCAGCAGGATAGACCTGCACTTTACTTGGCGTAATCGTAGAGTCTGGCTGTGACGTACTCAACGCCGCAGAGCCTTGATCCTGAGCCGCCAGCCCACCCACCAGCATGAACACCCAACCTGCCACTGCAACCGAGGCCGCCTTCATGGGAGCACCTGCTCTTCCTGTCTTCCGGTCGCGGGGATCGGACGGCGAAGAAAGTATACTCCCAGTTTAGATATTCGATCTCGGGAAAAAGAATCTGCTTTTTTGAGCTGTACTGGCGGAAACAGGCGAGGACACTCCGAGCCTGCCTGGACTTCTTCGCGACCGAACCTATGGGAAAGGCTTGCAGTACGGCCTATAATGACCTATGGCAATCGCTAATCCGGCCTCTCGGCAGGTCGGCTCCGAGCCAGATCCTCACAATGTTCCGAAGGGTCCACCGGAGATCTCCGATACCGATGCCGTCTCCCGGGATCGCATAACCGCACCGGCGATGACCCCCATGTCCCCGGCCATACCGGTCAGGGAGTCCTCCGCATCGCACCTTGAAGGGCTGGCTGCCTGCGATGTCGAAGCGATCGATGCCAAGTTTCAGAAACTTCTTGATACAGTTCACCTAAACCGGCCAGGGGACGACCTGGAGATCATCCGCAAGGCCTGGACCTTCTGCCTGCAGCAGCACGAGGGCCAGAAGCGCGCCAGCGGCGAGCCGTATGTAATTCATCCACTTGAGGTTGGGCAGGTTCTTGCCGAGCTTAAGATGGACTCGACCGCCATCGCGGCCGGTCTGCTGCACGATGCCGTCGAAGATACGGACGTCACCTCGGCGGAGATTGCCAAGCGCTTCGGCGAGCAGGTGGCCCACATCGTCGAGGGCGTCACCAAACTGGACAAGATCAAGTTCGCCAACCGCGAAGACCACCAGGCCGAGAACATCCGCAAGATGCTTCTGGCCATGGTGACCGATGTTCGCGTCGTCATCATTAAGCTGGCCGACCGACTGCACAACATGCGTACGCTCGAGCACCTGAAGCCGGAGAAGCAGCAGAAGATCGCCCGGGAAACGCTCGAGATCTACGCTCCTCTGGCGCACCGGCTGGGTATGGGCAAGCTGCGCGGCGAGCTCGAGGATCTGGCCTTCCGCTATACCGACGCCTTCGCCTACGAGCAGCTGTCGCATGAGGTGGAGGCGCTGCGCGGCGCAGGTGAGGAGTTCCTCAAGAAGATCGTCACCCGCATGGAAGAGAAGCTGCGCGAGTTCAAAATCGAGGGCCGCGTGGAGTGGCGCATCAAGCGTCTCTACTCTATCCAGCAGAAGCTGCAGGACCAGAAGATTCCCGTTGACCAGGTCTACGACCTGCTGGCCATCCGCGTGATCACCCACACGGTGCAGGACTGCTATGCGCTTCTTGGTCTGCTGCATTCGATCTGGCGACCGGTGCCGGGACGCATCAAGGACTTCATCGCGATGCCACGGCCAAATCTCTATCAGTCGCTGCATACGACGCTGATCGCCGAGGGCGGGCACCAGTTCGAGGTACAGATCCGCACTGAGGACATGCACCGCGTGGCCGAAGAGGGCATCGCCGCGCACTGGAAGTACAAGGCCGACGACAACGTCAGTGCAAAGGACGAGCAGCGTCTTGCCTGGGTGCGCCAGCTGATGGAGTGGCAGCGCGAGATGACCGACCCCAACGAGTTCATGTCGACCTTGAAGATCGACCTGTACCCGGAGGAGGTCTACACCTTCACGCCGAAGGGCAAGGTGGTGGTACTGCCCAAGGACGCGAGCCCCATCGACTTCGCCTATGCGATCCACACTGAGGTAGGAAACACAACGGTCGGCGCGAAGGTGAACGGGCGCATCGTTCCGCTACGCACGAGGCTGAAGAACGGCGACATCGTCGAGATTACGACGCAGACCGGACATACGCCGAGCCGTGACTGGCTGAGCTTTACCAAGAGCTCCAAGGCGCGGAACAAGATCAAGCACTGGCTCAACGAGCACCAGCGCCAGCGCGCCATGGAGATTGGCAAGAAGCTGCTGGACCG
>DATHJA010000256.1:0-3882 GCA_035316475.1 Edaphobacter sp.
CGCCGAATAGCCCCAGTCCAGCTGCAGCTCCGGCTTCCGCCCAAAGGCATCGGTAAGAATCGTGATGCGATTCTCCCCACGACAAACCGCCGCGCCCAAAATCAGAGCTGCAATCAAAGCAAAGAGAGCCCGATGAAACGCGCGAATCGCCATCTGCAACCTGCCTTCTCTTAATGTGTATGGGAAGCCCGTGGTGATGCCGCTATCTAATCACGCCTTCATCCGAAATGCCAGCCGCTCCTCCATCTGTTCTTGCTCTACGCAAAAACGAAATCGCATCGCATCGCACACTGCGCCGGGTGCCCCATTCATGCCGAAGGCATGAGTGGGCTCATTCGCGCGAAAGCGCGAGCCCGTCTCGCTTAAGGGCACGGCTTCAGCCGTGCCGTAAAAAAATACGGCAACGAGGTTCCTTCCACTCTGCCGAAGGCTGGAGCAACGCCCGAAGTCCGGGGTCCCCGGCGAGCTTGCTCGCTGGGGTGGAAAGGGCGAAGCGACTGATCTATCGCCAAGTACCCCAATGCAAAACGAAGTCTCATCACGACAAGAGTGAGCTCTTCAGAGAGACAATCAAAAAGACTTTGCCACCACCCCACAACCAGGACTAAATTTGCGGAATGAAAGCCTCGGTCTTTGTCGGAACCAGCGTAGATGGATTCATCGCGCGGCCAGATGGTAGCTTCGACTTCCTCGAGCTCGGCGGCGGCGTACCCCACGGCTTTGAAGAGTTCATGGCCCAGGTCGACACGCTCGTCATCGGCCGCAAGACCTTCGAAACCGTCCTCGGCTTCACACCGCCCTGGCCCTACGGCACGAAGCGCGTCGTCGTCCTCAGCAGCACGCCCCTTAATCTCTCCACCATGCCCAACGTCCCAAAAGAAACGGTCGAGCAGATGTCCGGCCCTCCCGCCGAGATCGTCGCCAAGCTCGCCGCCAGTGGAGCCCGGCACCTCTACGTCGACGGCGGCGTCACCATCCAGCGTTTCCTGAGCGCGGGCCTCATCCAGAACCTCACCATCACCCGCGTCCCGGTTCTCATCGGAGAGGGAATCCCTCTCTTCGGCATCCTCTCCCGCGATCTCCCTCTCCGCCACATCGCAACCCGGCACTACGACAGCGGCCTGGTCCAGACCCAATACGAAGTCATCCATCCTGCATCCTGAGCGAAGCCTGAAGCGCGAAGTCGAAGGATCTGCGGTCGCCTTTAAATCAGCTTCCTCAGGCCAGGGATCGCCGCAAAGCGCGCCTTGCTTAAGGGCACGGCTTCAGCCGTGCCAAAGAATTCGTTATCTAGAAGCGGCTTCAGCCGCTGAGGTACGCATTTTACCCCATGAGGCACTCTGTCAACCTCAAAAACAGAATAAAGAACTGATAACAAGCAAGATACGAACTGCCGATTAGTTCCCTTCCACTGCTTACAATAAAAGCAGGGGGGAAACAGGGAAAGAGGCGTAATCGTTTCCATATCTCTTTTGTTTAGAATATTTTACGAATAAGTCTTTTCTATCGAATATCTTAGCGGGACCCAAAACCGAGGTCCGGACCTAACTGTTTTCGATAGAAGACTTTGCACGAATTTGGTACGGGGGAGGGACTACCGGGTGCTGGCCCTCTCCACCCTGCCACGGTTCCCGCTGAGTCCTTCCTCATATTTGGCGACACCTTTATAGAGGCTCTCCGCCACCCTCTGCCGGTACTCCGGCTGGCGAAGCTGATCGGCGTCCTTCGGGTTCGTCACAAACGAGATCTCCGTCAGGATCGAAGGCATATTCGCTCCAATCAGCACCACAAACGGAGCCTTCTTTACCCCGCGGTTCTTCAGCCCGGTATTTCCGCGCTCCAGCCCCGCATAGAGGTTCTCCTCCACGTTCGAGGCAAACTCGCGCGACTCGTCGATCTTATCCTTCAGCGCGATCTTCTTCACCAGGTCGCTCAGCTGGTGAATCGACTGGTCGCTCACCGCATTCTCGCGCGCCGCCACCTCCAGCGCATCCGGCTGCGAGGTGAAGTTCAGGTAGTACGTCTCCACGCCGCGCGCGCTCGAATCGCTCGACGAGTTCGCATGGATCGAGAGAAACAGATCCGCCTGCGCCTTGTTCGCAATCGCCGTCCTCGTCTCCAGCGGAATGAACGTGTCGTCCGAGCGCGTATAGATAATCTCCGAGCCCAGACGCTCGTGCAGCAGCTTGCCCAGACGCAGCGCCACATCCAGCACCACGTCCTTCTCCTCCAGGCCATCCACCCCGATGGTCCCCGAGTCGTGACCGCCATGCCCGGCATCAATGACGATCCGGCCGATCTTCAGCCCCAGCGCCCGCACCAGCGAAGTCTGTCCGTCCGCCGTCGGAACCGCAGCCCGCGCCGGAGAGGCAGGATCGACCGGATCTACAGTCGCTCGATCCGCAGCCGAGCCCCGCTTGTTCTTGCGGCTCGACGCACCACCTGAAGCCTTGCCGCCCGGAACCACCGCGGCAATCGGCTGCGAGGTAGGAAGGCTGGTGGCATTCTCCTTGCCCGGATCGCTGCTCAACGCCGCCACATCCGTCGATGTCCCCGCGCTGGAGGTCGCCACCGAGTCCGGAACCGGATGACGCGCCGACGTCTTCATCTCGGGCTCGGTTCGCGGCGCGGGGGCCTTCACCGGGCCCGGCGACGGCTCGGTAGCGTGATTTGCAGCAATCTGCTGCGAAGGCTGACTGCTGCCGTGAATATCGATGATCAGTCTGTAAGGATTCGGCAACAGAAACGCCGAGTACTCCGTCACATCGTTCACATCCAGCACCACGCGGGTGACGTCGTTGGAAAACTGCGCCGCCCGAACCTGTTTCAGAAATCCGTCATCGGTCACGGTAAAGCTCTTGCCCGCCAACGACTGCGCCAGCCGCGTTCCATGCAGGTCGAAGTAGATGCGGTCAGGATTCGGAACCCGCGCCGCCTCGTAGGTCACATCGTCGCCCAGGTCGATCGCGACACGCGTGTAATTCGGAGTCGACCAGTGACGGATGCCGGTCACCTGCGCCGGCCCGCCCTTTCTCTGGTTCTCGGCGACGTGCGTGATCGAAGGTTGCGGCTCAACCGGAGCGCTCTCGCGAGCGGAATCCAGCGAATCGGTGCGAGGCGCAGTTCGCCGAGGAGTCTCGGACGCAGCCGCGCTCGTTATCGGCATCGCAGTCAACGAGCTGCCCGCACCACGAGAAGGCACGGCAGCCGCAGCATCCTGCGTCTCCGGAGCCTTGGTGGTCTTCACCGCTCTCGAACCTCTGTTCGCTGCCTGCTGTTCCTTCGCCTTTGTCGCCTGCATCCTCTTCGTCGCGTCCAAAGAGGCCAGCCCCGCCTTGGCCTCCTCCACGTGAGAGTTGTGAGGATACTGCTTCACAAACAGAGCATATTGCTCCCGCGCCGAAGCCGGATCATGCAGGCCGTTCTCGTAGATCTGGCCCTCTGCAAGCAACGCGCTTATGCGCAGCGAGCTGCCCGGATACTGCTTGCGCAGGAACTCATACTGCCCCACCGCGCTCTTCAGGCTCTTCTCATCTTCAAGGTCGCGGCCCTGCTCAGCGAGCAGCTCCGCCACAGCGTTGACCGCCGCGGGAGCATACTTATCCTGCGGGTTCTTATGATAGATATCGCGAAACCCATCGAGAACGCGGTCGTAGTCCTCGCGTGTGCGGCGGTTCGGCGAAATCGCTTCCAACGTATCGCGGCCTCGCATCGCCTTCTCCCAGGGCGTCAAGGGCACAGCGTGCCTCGTCGAGGCGCCTCGAGTCTTCGATGGAGCCGCAATCGCGACTCCGGCACAGCTCAGCCCTGCCGCACAAACGGCACACCAGACCCCGATACTCCGCAGCTTGTTGCATATCGACATCGCATCTTCAGTTTAAG
>DATHJA010000257.1:0-3366 GCA_035316475.1 Edaphobacter sp.
GCGCTCGCCCTGCGGCCGGAGTTCGTAGTGCTGGACGAGCCGGTGAGTGCGCTGGACGTAAGCGTAGGCGCGCAGGTGGTGAACCTGTTGCGAGATCTGCAGCAGAGATATGGCCTGACGTACCTGTTCATCTCGCACTCGATGCCTCTGGTGCGATACCTTTGCGATCGCGTGGCGGTGATGCAGCGCGGGCGGCTGGTGGAGCTGGGAAGCTGCGAGCAGGTCTGCGAGGCTCCCAGGGAGGCTTATACGCGCGAGTTGGTCAGAGCTACTCCCGAGATCCGGCTCTGAACCGTTCGGATTCGCATAAGCCCTACAATGGAGATATCCGCCTGCTCAAGCGAATGGCATTGAGGAAGGGCGGGAGCCACGCGTGACGTGGTGAAGAAGGAAGCTGAAGCATGAGCCACGAGGGAATCCGATTCGTAAGCGCGGAACAGGCGGAGCGCGAGTCTGCAATGGAGCATCGTCTGCCGGTTGAGGCGGCGACGCCAGCCAAGGTGCGGATCCATAAGACGGAAGGAACCGGCGTCGAGATCGACTGGAAGGATGGGCACAGGAGCGCGTGGAACTTCGCATGGCTGCGAAATGCCTGCCCTTGCGCGACGTGCAATGAAGAACGCGGGCAGAGCGGGCGCAAGCCAGGGGAGGCAAAGCCGAAGCCGCAGACGCTGCTGCCGATGTACGAGGCTCCCGTGCGACCGCTGGAAGCTACTCCAGTGGGAAAGTACGCCGTAAAGTTCAAGTGGACGGATGGGCACGAGAGCGGAATCTATTCGTGGGAGTACTTGCGGCGGGTGTGTCAATGCGAGGAGTGCAGCAGGAAGAGCTGAACGATCGTCTAATCTGCGAACGCGCAGAGCTGCACTAGAGCATCTTCTACGGTGTTCGCGACGAGGAGCAGTTCGCGGGCGCGAGGCTTGAGAACTCCCTCGGTGACGCAGTGATCGAGAAAATCGAGCAGCTTGTCGTAAAAGCCGTTGATGTTGATCAGCACGGTCGGCTTCTGGTGCAGGCGCAGATACTGCCAGGTAAGGACCTCGAACATCTCTTCGAGCGTGCCGAAGCCGCCGGGAAGGATGAGGAAGGCATCGGCGAGCTCGGCCATCTTGGCCTTGCGGGTGTGCATATTGGTGGTGATGTGCAGCTCGGTCAGACCGCGATGCGCGATCTCGAGATCGACAAGGACCTCGGGAATGACACCGACGACTCGGCCCTGACAGGCAAGGCAGGATTCGGCGACCGCCTTCATAAGGCCGACGTTGGCTCCGCCGTAGATGACGCCGATGTTCTGTTCCGCAAGAGCGCGGCCGAGCGCAATGGCGGAGTCGAGGTAGAGAGGATTTGCGCCGTCAGAGGAAGCGCAGAAGATGGCTGCGTTGCGGATCACAATTCAAGGATATCAACCCGCGTTGGCAGCAGTATGAATTTCGGGCCGTAACAAAGTTGCGGCCCTTGAGGCGATGCCCTGACCCGGACGCCGCCTCAAAGGCCGATGTTGTTTACTTGATGCCGTGGTTGCATTACTTGATGTGGATGATCGCTCCGTTGAGCGAGCTGGTGACCTCGGCGATGAGGGAGCCGGCCTCACGCTGGGATGTTGCTGTCGTGGAGACGACGCGGGTTCCCGGTGTGAGATTGACAACTGTTGGCTTGCCCGCTTCGAGCTTGATGATCTCTTCACCAGCTTTTACTTCCATGGGCGAGCCGGAGTCATTGAGAAAGGTGAGTTTGATGGTCTTCGTCTTGCCGAACATCGCCAGAACAGGCGAATGCACGCTGGTTGCGGCGTAGACCGCAGGCGAAGCAAGCAGAGAAGACGCGGCGACGATAGTAGCTGCAACAAATTTACGGTAGTTCATTTTTAGCTCCCGGTTGTTCTGTGTTACGAGGAGCCTGCTGCCATGGTTCAGAAAGCTCTTCGTATGTCGATACGCATTTGACTCGGAGAAGTTCCTTTAGATTTTTCAAAGTGACGAAGTGCATGGAAACGGTGACGGATTCCTCAGGAGCGGTATGAACGTGTCGCGAAGGTTAAAATGAATGTGGAGCGTGTATCGGATTGAGTCATCTTTTAAAAAATATGAATCCTCAGCAGCAAGAGGGGATTCTCTCGGTGGATGGACCAGTGTTGTTGCTCGCGGGCGCGGGAAGTGGAAAGACGCGAGTAGTGACGCACCGCATCGCCTATCTGATCGAAGAGCGTGGTGTGTCCGCCGACTCGATTCTTGCAGTGACCTTCACCAACAAGGCCGCGAAGGAGATGGCCGAACGCGTGGAGAAGATCCTTGGCCACTCCTCGCTCGCCAAACCAATGCTCGCTACCTTCCACAGCTTCTGTGTGCGTGTGTTGCGACGCGACATAGAAGCGTTGCGCGTGAACGGCGTGGGGTTAACGAAGAACTTTGCCATCTACGATGAGCAGGACCAGCAGGCCGTAGTGAAGTCCGCGCTGAAGCGGCTGGGCATCGACGATAAGAGCCTGAAGCCGCGCGTGGCGCTGGGAAGGATCAGCTGGGCGAAGAACCACATGATCGACCCGCAGGAGTACTTTCTAGCCTCGACCAATCCCATGGAGGAGAAGATCGCGCACATCTTCGAGATCTACCGCAAGGAACTGGCCAAGGCCAATGCGATGGACTTCGACGATCTTCTGCTGGAGACGGTGCGTCTGCTGAAGTCGTCCTCAGAGGTACGCGAGCGGTACAACCGGCGGTATCGCTACGTGATGATCGACGAGTATCAGGATACGAATCGCCCGCAGTACGAGTTGATGAAGCTGCTGGCTGGGCATGAGAACAACATCTGCGTCGTCGGCGATGAGGATCAGTCGATCTATAGCTGGCGCGGTGCGGACATCAAGAACATTCTCGACTTCGAAAAGGATTTTCCTGGAGCGAAGACCATTCGTCTGGAGCAGAACTACCGCTCGACACAGGTGATTCTCGAAGGGGCCAGCGCAGTGGTAGCGCAGAACACGCAGCGCAAGGGTAAGAACCTGTGGACCTCGCGCGAGGGCGGATCGCTGATCGGGTACTATGAGGCTCCTGATGGCGAGAATGAGGCGCTGTTTATCGCGGACCGCATTCAACGCTATCTGCGCGAGGCGGGACAGCAGGAAGACGAGCCACGATGCGCGGTGCTGTATCGAACTAACTCGCAGTCGCGACTGGTGGAAGAGGCGCTGCGGCGGTATCAGATCCAGTACCACATGGTGGGCGGGTTCAGCTTCTACGATCGCGCTGAGGTGAAGGACCTGCTGAGCTATCTGAAGCTGGTGCAGAATCCGCACGACTCGATTGCGCTGCAACGCGTGGTGAACACGCCCGTGCGCGGCATCGGCAAGACGACGATGGAGACGCTGGA
>DATHJA010000258.1:0-4536 GCA_035316475.1 Edaphobacter sp.
AAAAGATTCGTCCTCAGATCTCAAGAGGGCTGAATGGCGAGCGTATCGGCGAGCTTGAAGCGCACGACCGACTCGGAAGGAATATCAATGTCGCCGTTGCCGGTGAGGCCTGCTGCCGCGGTACCTGCTCCTCCGCCGGCCAATCCGCCGATCAGAAGTCCGGTTCCTCCTGTGGCAAGACCGCCAATCAACATGCCGAGACCGCTGCCGCCGCCGATAAACGCCGCGGAGCGTTTGCCTTTCCCTTTCTTGGTCCGGGTAAAGCTCTGCGTCTCGAGCGGATACCGTGTTCCATTCAGGGTCATCGAGGTAAGCCGAAGCTGCAGAATCGAGGCGCCCTTGAAGTGGCCGCGCTTATGCGCAGCTGCCACCACGCCGCCTACCTGAGTTCCCCTGGGGACGATCAGGTGCCCGTTGTCCCCTACCACCGGCTCTGCGATCTCACCGTCAAAACGGTCGCCCGCGCGGCTTCCCTTTACGCTGATGTGCTGGTTGATGCGGATCGCTAGCGTCGTTCCTGCGGGAATCCGAACGTCCGCCGGAACAATCACCGGATTACCCGGCGTCGGTGTTGCTGCTGGACTGCTCGCAGCGGGTGCGAGGTTCTGTGAAGCATCGGCGGTTGCTGGCTGATTCGCTGGAACTGCCGCCTGGCCTCCTGCAATTGCAGGTGCATTCGCCGGAACTCCCGAAGCAGGGGTGACGGTCGTCGTAATCTGCTGTCCGGTCTGGCCGGGCACAGGCGGCTGTACCGTCGTCGTAACGCTATTGCCATCCTTGTCTACGGAGATGACCTGCTGGGCCTGCCCGGTTGCTGCAGCCTGCTTCTTCGCCTGCTCAATGGCCTGGTCCTGTTTGGATTTACTGCATCCGGTGAAGATCGCAACGGACAGGACTGCCGCCGAGATCCACTTGATTACTGGGGAGGGATTCATAGTGTCGTTCATCGTTCTTGCGGGCCCCTTTTCGTTCTGAGTCGCTTCTTTTCGACACACAGAAAATTCATGCAACTTCTGATGAACTTTCATGTGGACAGATAGTTGGATGCCTCCGGCACCGGGAACGACTGCCTGCGGTGTGAAGGTTTAGGATGGATTCCATGAGCACTGGTGCACCGATTCGCCCACAACTTGCCTACCTTACAGAGCAGCTCAACGAGCTGAAACAACGCGGAACCTACTTCAAACTCCGTATCTTAGAAGACGAGCAGGGCCCCATCTGCACCTACGACGGCAAGCAGGTGATTAACCTCGCCTCCAACAACTACCTCGGCCTCTGCGATCATCCAAAGCTGCGTGAAGCGGCTATCGCGGCAACGCAGAAGTATGGCGTGGGCTCCGGCGCCGTCCGCACCATCGCCGGAACGATGCGCATTCATATGGAGCTCGAAGAGAAGATTGCTGCCTTCAAGGGCGTAGAGGCTTGCGTCGTCTTTCAATCCGGCTTCACGGCTAATGCGGGAACGGTATCGAGCATTCTAGGCAAGGAGGACTTCATCCTCTCTGACGAGCTGAACCACGCTTCCATCATCGATGGCGCCCGCCTCTCGCGCGCGAAGATCAAGGTCTTTCGCCATAAAGATGCCGCACACTGCGAAGAGCTGCTCAAGGAGATTCAGCACGAGCCTGGAAGGAAGCTCATCATTACCGACGGAGTATTTTCGATGGACGGCGACATCGGCCCCGTCGATAAGCTGTGCGACCTCGCAGAGAAGTATGGCGCGCTGATGATGGTCGACGACGCCCACGCCTCCGGTGTGCTGGGAAGAAACGGACGCGGTTCGGTCGATCACTTTCACTGCACCCAGCGCGTCGACGTCCAGGTCGGCACCTTGTCCAAGGCCATCGGTGCTCTCGGCGGATACGTCTGCGGATCGCGCGACTTGATTGATTATCTCTACCATAGGGCGCGTCCGTTCCTCTTCTCCACCTCGCATCCGCCATCGGTCGCGGCTACCTGCATCGCCGCCTTCGATCTGCTCGAAAGCGAGCCGGAACGCATCGAACGCCTATGGGCCAATACACACTACTTCAAGGAGCAGTTGTCCGCGGCCGGCTTCGACGTTGGTGGAAGATCGACTCCGCTCAGCGAGACCCCCATCACGCCAATCATCGTCGGCGACGGAAAGAAGACGATGGAGTTCTCCCGCGCCCTCTTCGATGCGGGGCTGATGGCCACTGGAATCGCCTTCCCCACTGTTCCCGAAGGCAAGGCTCGTATTCGCACCATCATGACCAGCGAGCATACTCGACAACAGATTGACCAGGCCCTCGAGATACTCACGACCGTTGCCAAAAAGATGGAGATTGGCGCCGGGAAGAATTCATGAGGAAAATCGTGCAAGGATAATGCGTTCATTGCGATAGGATGGCGTCTTATCCCACTATGTCCTTAAGAACCCGACGTACCTCCACTTTTCTTGTTTTCTGCGCCTATGGTCTGTGTCTGTCGCTGCTTGCTGCGCCCCAAAGTAAAGCTCAGGAGACTCGGGACGAAGATCTGCTGGCTGATACCGCGTCTCTGCCTGACGCTCCGCAGCCCGGCGATCAAGCGGCCACTCCACCTCCGCAACAGCCGCAGGTGCCATCCTCTACGTCTACGCCGCCTCCGTCTGCCCCGCAACAAACGAGGAGGATCCTGGGGATCATGCCGAACTTCAGCGCCGTCTCGGCAGATACGAAGCTCCCACCGCAGAGCCCGAAAGAGAAGTTCATCATCGCAGGCAAGAACAGCTTCGATTACTCGTCCTTCGTGATTGCTGGAATTCAGTCAGGAATCTCGATGGCAACCAACTCCTATCCGGAGTTCCATCAGGGCGCGGCAGGCTTCGGCCGCTACTACTATCACACCCTTCTGGACACGGCCGACTCAAACTTCATGGTCGCAGGCCTGTGGCCCGTGGTCTTCCGGCAGGACAATCGCTTCTACACGCTGGGCCATGGCAATGCCGGAAAACGCGCGCTCTATGCGGTGACCCGTGTCCTGATCACCAGAACGGACCGCGGTAACAAGACCCTCAATATGTCTGAGATCATCGGCACGGGCTCAGCCGCCGGTCTCTCCACGCTCTACTATCCCGACGCATACGGTACCTGGACCAAGGTAGGCCAGAGATGGCTGACCGCTTGTGTCGTCGACTCGATCAACTACACCCTGAAAGAGTTCTGGCCAGACATCAACCACAAGTTCTTCCACACGAAGTAGGCGGTTTTTAGAAGAGCAACTTGCCGGCTACCTGCACCACGCGAGGATCGGCCGTCGTCGCCGTGATCGACCCGAAGTTCGCGACTCCGACAATGGCGTTTGGCTGAGCGAAGGCTGGCGTATTGGTCACGTTGAAGACCTCGCCCCGCAGCTGCAGCGTCAACCGGTCGCCGAAGCGGGTGTCCTTCACCAGTCGTAGATCCAGATCGCGATACGCCGGTCCGCGCGCAGGATCACGAGATGCGTTTCCTAGTCTGAACTGCGGTGTCACCGAGAAGGCGTCCGTATTGATAAAGTGCGCGACGGTCCTCTTATCCGCGGAAAGGTTTGCGGGGCCCTTGATGGTGGGACGCTGTGTCCCGAAGCCCGCGAAAGCGTTGAAGTTGTCGCCTGCGTGATCGCAAAGGGCATGCCGCTCTGCAGCGTAACCAGGCCATTTACGTTCCATCCGCCCAGAAGCCACGAGAGTGCTCCGGTTGAGGCAAACTGGTGGCCTCTTCCCATGGGGATCGCATAGACCAACGAGCCTACCGTGACGTTCGGCATATCTCCAAGCGAAGCATCGCGTTCAAGCGACGGATTGAAGCTGTCCGCTACCGGATAGTTTGCCACCGGGTCCGGTCAGGATTGACGAGTCGAAGACGGAGGAGGCATCGTCCATCAGCTTTGAATGCGTATAGCTGAGCATCGCTGTCAGGCCATAGCTGGTCCGCTTCTCGACCTTGATCTCAGCGGCGTTGTAGTTGGTGCGCCCGTATTGTTGCGGAAGGACGAGACGGTCAGAAAGCGCGGATAGGGCTTCATCAGCTGCGCGACCGAGATCGTTCTCCCTCCGATCTACGAGGAGACAGGGATCTGCCCATAGTAAGGATTGGTCGTCGTCGCCGTCAGCGCAGAGCCCTGCGCAAGCTGATTTACCGTCAGCTGATTCAGATTCACATCCGGAATGCCAACCCGCGTAATGACCGAACCGGTGTAGACGAACTCGATCGCGAGGTCGCGCATCAGTTCATGCTGCACGGCAAGGTTCCACTGCTGCATGTAGCCGGAACCAAGTTTACGGTTGACGGTAAACACTCCTTGACCAAGACCAGCGTCCGCGGTCAAAGGAATCGGCGCAATCGAAGGTCCGCTCGAAAGCACAAAGGCCGGATGAATACTGTCCAGCGTCGCCTGCTGTACCGTCTGCAGAAACGGAAACTGCGGCGTCGTGAAGGGAGTCGTGATGCCTGTCTGCTCGATGAAGATCAGCCCGTAGCTCGCGCGGACGACGGTTTTTGGGGCTGCCATATAGCTGAAGCCCAGCCGTGGACCGAAGTTGCCGTAGTGAAG
>DATHJA010000259.1:0-12156 GCA_035316475.1 Edaphobacter sp.
GCATTCTTATCCATCAGGAGCTAACCATGCTTTGGACGATTACGATTATTCTTTTCATCCTTTGGGTTCTCGGATTGGTCAGTAGTTACACCCTTGGCGGCTGGATCCATATCCTTCTGGTTCTCGCGATCATCGTTCTGATCTTCAATCTCCTAAGTGGCCGCAGAGCTTTATAGCCATAATCCGTCTTCACTCTCTTCTATTCTGGGCAACTGATTCTGCCCAAAACCGCAGCGGTACGTCATAACCCGCATCAGCTTTACCGGAGTTGATTTATGAACAAAGAAACACTGGAAGGAAAATTCGATCAGGTATCCGGCGCCGTCAAGCAGAAGGTTGGCGAGACCATCAACAACCAGGGGCTCGCCAATTCCGGTGTTGCCGAGCAGATTAAAGGCGCGGCGAAAGAGACATGGGGCAAGGCAAAGGATGTGCTGAACGAGCGAAAAGACGACGCTGCCTACCATGCCGAAACAGAGAAGGAAGAAGCGCGAGTCAGGACGCAGGGCTCCGCTGACGATCTCCGCGATAAGCTCGTCAATAAAGCACAGGACGTGAAGGAGAACATCAGCGAAAAGCTAGACAATTTACGCGGTCATAAAAATGACGCGTAAGTAGCCTGATTATTTTTTCAGCAGGAATGGCCCGCCGCTACCCGGCGGGCCATTTCATGTTTTATCGCTATCGGCGAAGCAATACATCCGAGGCGATGAACACGAAGAAGACGACCGAGATGATTCCATTCAAGGTGAAGAACGCCGCGTTCATCCTCCGCATGTCCTTCGGCGAGACAATCAGATGCTCGTAAAGCAGCAGCAGAGCGACTACGGCGATGCCAATCATTGCCACTTTGCCGAGACCGAACGAGACGGCCAGCCAGTACAGGGTAATCAGCATTCCGGCATGCATCGCCCGCGCAATCCAGAACGCTGCGTTGAGACCGAAGGCCTGCGGCACACTGTTGAGACCGACGCGGCGATCGTGTTCAAAGTCCTGGCAGGCGTAGAGGACATCGAAGCCACCTACCCACAGCAGGACTGCAAGCGTCAAGATGACGATCCTCGGGTCGAATGAGCCTCGAACAGCGATCCAGGCTGCCGAAGGAGCGATGCCCAATGCGAGTCCCAGGACAAGATGGGACCAGCGCGTAACCCGCTTCATATAGCTGTAGGCGAGAACAACGAAGAGCGCCACGGGAGCCAGCAGCAGCGTAAGCCGGTTGAGCATCGCCGCCCCAAGAAAAAACAAGCCCGCCGAGACGATGACAAACCCGGCAACAAAACGAGGCGTCAACACTCCCGCAGGAATTGCCCGCATCGCCGTCCTGGGGTTCGCCGCATCCAGCCGGGCATCGACCAGGCGATTGAAGGCCATGGCCGCCGAGCGCGCCGCAACCATGCATACGATGATCCATGCCAGAACGTGCACCGGAGGCCATGTCCCTGCAGCCAGGACCGCCGCGGTCAGCGCGAAAGGGAGCGCGAAGATCGAGTGCTCCCACTTAATCATCTCCAGCGTGACGGCCGTATTCTTCCATAAACCCATACCTTCATCCTAAAAGACGCCGGGCCGCCGAGATAGTCTCTCAGCGGCCCAACGGGGTTCTCCTTGCGGAAGATCTTTATTTCTCCTTATCCTGCGCTCCAGCAACCTGAAGATTATTTGTCACTTTGAAGACGCCGGGAACGCCGTTGGCCTTGATGTTGGCGACCTCCTTATCACCCTCGTTGTCGACCATGCCGGAGAGCGTGACGTTGCCGTTCACCACAGTGATGCGGATTGGCTTTGCGGGGTCGATGGCGTACTTGTTCAGCTGCGGAGCGCCATAAACCGCCCTTGCCGTCGCCAAGCGGATACGATCATCCATGGGCGAGACCGGGGCAACCTCGATGCTGTCTACCACGTCTTTCACGCCGGGAAAGTTCGAGACCAGGCTCAGTGCGGAGTCCTTGTCGGTGGGCCCGTAGGCGACTCCCCCCAGGGTAACCACGCCGTTCTGCACGCCGATCGTGAAGGCGTTGAAGGCCGTCGTTCCGTAACCCACACGGTCATAGGTCAATTTCTCCGCCAGTTTGTTCCTCAGCGTCACGTCGTCCACCGTCGGACCGGTAACCTCAATCAGGTTCTGCACAGCCTTTACGTTCTTACGGTGGTGAGATTTTTTGTCGGCGTCTTCCTTGTCGGCATAAAGGCTAACCGTTCCCCGCAAGGTAACCACACTGTTTTGGACCGAGATACTCACATCTTTGAATCGCTTGTTATCCAGCGCTTTTGTAACGTCGGACTGAATCGCAGCATCCTGCGGGCTAGCGGCAGTTTGAGCGGCGACGCTCATGTGCCCCAGAAAAAGAAACACGGAAAATAAGATCAAAGCGGCGCCCGCTTTTGCCTTTTTAAGGTTCATGCTCGTCCTCCTAAAATCGATAGTGCCAACCGGTTTTCCGGCCTCATTTCGGCAACGTTCGCTCAACGATAGCGCCGGCGCAATTTATATACGATGCTAAATACTCCGGATTCATCGCGTGTTACTACGATAGACGAGTTATGGGTGAGATCGTATTGCACCTGGATGAGCTGTTGCGCCGAGGTGTTGACGTTGGTGGCAAAGGTGGCCGTGATCTGCTTGGAGATCTGCTCCTGAATCGTAATCCTTGCCGAGGAGTTGCCCAGGGTTCCGACGAAGGCCGGGTCGATCTTGACGCTTCCCACTCCGAACAGTTTCTCAACTCGCGAACTGACCGTAGCATTGAGCGCGCCGCCCAACAGCGCGCTGGTGGTGGGATCGGTGCCTGCGGCCAATTGGCGCTCCTGGTAGATCTGTGCCTCTTCCTGCGTTCTGCCTAGAGCGAGCAGGGCAAATACGTCGGCCTGACTCAAAGGAGGCTCGGAACGATACGTCGGTTTCAGGTTGCTGGACGTGCCATGTAACCCCACGGTGATCTCGTAGTTTTCAACCTGAGCCGTAGCGTCGATATCGATGGTGGGATCGATGCGGACGGGGTTGGTGAAGTAGATATCGCCGCGCTGTAGCTGGTATTTCGTGTTTGCAAAGGTCGCGCTGCCATCCGTGATCTGGATCCGGCCAAGAATCGAAGGCGCCGCCACTGTTCCGCGAATGTTGAGATCGACCGAGCCGGCCAGCTTGGCATACGAGTTCTGAAAGTCAAGCTGCGGCGAACTGGTGACGTGAACATCAAGCCTAATCTTGTTGGAGGGAGCGTCCGGATCCGGCGGAGCGCTGATGATGCTTCCGCTTCCGGCAAAGGCGGCGAAGTCAACATCCTGCCCAACGCCAAAGCGAGTAATCAGAATGTTGCCACTGAGCAGCGCGCTGCTGGCGGTGCCCTGCAACTTAAGGTTGGCGTTCGCCGTCGCGCTCAGACCGTAAAGCCGCACACGCACTGCATCGCCGGTCGCCGTCAGATCGGCATAGAGGCCGCTATGGAAACGCAACGATCCGCCAAGCCTCAGCTCTCCGCCGCCGGTCCTTCCAACAACGTTCTGTACCTGCAGACGATCTTCCGTAAAGATCAGCGTGCCGTTCATATCGCTGAGGCCGTTGGGCACGCCATCGAGAGCCATGTTGACATGCTCGAGCTGAACCTTTCCGCTGAGTTTGGGATCGGTCACCAGACCATTCGCCGCAACCGTGAACTGCACCCTGCCGCTCGCGATGACGTCGGGGTCGATGGTGTGGAACAGGGTCATGCTCACACTTCCATCTCCCTTCACGTTGAGCCTGCCTCCCTTGGGATCGTTCGAGCCAAAGAGCTGCGCCGTCCCGGAGAAGCGCGTGTCCGTGTCCTGCCCGGTGATGTGGACCTGCTCCAGCGTGGCAAGACCGTTACGCAGGCTGATTCGCAGCGGCTCGGCGGCCTTCAATTCGATTCCCTGCAGCTTTATGTCGACATTGTTCAGCTCGGCCACTCCGCTCAGAGCCTTCGGCGTCTTCAACGGACCATTCACAGTAGCCACGCCACTGATCGAAGACTGCGCCTTGATCTTCCCCGGCGCGAACATTGCAAGGGGCCGATCTACATCCAGGTTGGCCAGCGTCAGCTTCGCCTGTGCCTGATAGTCGCCGGTAAGCTCCATCTGTCCCTGGAGATTTGCCTTCGCTCCCACGATGCTGGAGTCTGCGGTGAAGAGAAGCTGACTGCCCTGGCTATGCCCTTCAGCCGTGGCCTCTCCCACGGGCTGGCCGGCGTAAGTAACATTGCTCAATTTGAGGCTGGCTCGCAGCGCCGGCTCAGTCATTGTGCCGTTCGCATCTGCCACCAGCGTTAATCTACCGTCGGCATCCACTCCACTTCTTCGAACCGTCTCGAACTTCGACAGGATCAGGTCATGACCTTCGAGATGTCCATGGAGATGCGTGCTCCCCATGTCATAGCCTCCATTGCCCGTGATCTGCATGCCGTGCAGTCTCAGCGAGACGTTCGTGGCATCCACCGCCTTCCCTCTCGCAGTCAGATCCGCCGAGACAGCTTCGTATGGCTCACCGTATGCAATGCCATCCTTCAGCGAGACATGCCCGCTCCCGTTCAGATCGTCCATCGTCCCGGCAACATGCGCGTTTGCCGAGATCGCTCCCGTCAAAGGAACCTTCTGCTGTTGCCCGACAATCTGGAGCAGATCGGCAGCCTGTGCGTCCGCGAGCTGCACCTGTACGTCGATCGCAGTGCCGTTGTCCCAGACATACGTCGCTATCCCCCTGCGCGACACTTCACGTCTTGGCTTAACAGTCCCGGCCGCCTTCAGCACCGCGGTTCCACGATGAATGGTCGAGGTCGTTACCACTACTCCTGAATTGGGAGAATACTCGGCATCGGCGACCAGAGAATCCATCAATACATCGGTCGAGCCCATCGCGAACTCAAGATTAGCTGCCTGAACATGCCCCTTTACGTCGAGATCCCTCGCCGCGCCCTGCGCAGTTCCTGAAAAGTGCAGGGCTCCGTGAAGCTTGACGGGGATTGCGGCGCTTCCCTTCCTGCCGTTGCCTTCAAGACCGATCGACGTCAAAAGCTGGTTGTACTCCTGAAGATCGCGAACTGTCAGATCCACATGGAGCGCGGTCAAGGGATCGCCCAGGTTGACCCCGAGAATTCCCGACGCCTGTACCGTCGACTGCGGAGTTTGCAGTTCGAACTGCTGGATCTTTACCGTCTCGTTCTTTCCTGTGTAATGCGCCAGAATCTGTCCGGTGACTGGGACATTCGATGCGGCTCCCCGCCTCGCTACGCCCGTGGGAGCCAGCCTCAGATTGCCATCCACCTCGACGGTGTCGGCTACATCTTTCGCCAGTCCTCCCCACTCCACCTTCACAGGGCCGCTCGCCGCTGTATCGAAGCCAAGATCGCCGTAGTGCTCTGCCGTGATGTCCATAATCGAGCGCAGCGGAATGCCGTTCAATATAGCGTTCAGATACGCATGCGAAGGCTTCTTCTCGGGCATCTTCGCTCCGGAGGTTTTTGCACTCTGTGTCGTTGTAGCTTTGTCGTTGTTCGCGGACGTTCCAATCCAGTTCTCAATCCGCAGATCTCCTGTGATTGAGCCGCCTGCGCGGAGCCTTGCATTGATCCCGGTCACGGCAAGCTCAGCCGGCGTCATACGGATCTGTGTCTCCGCATCCACATCTCGAACATCCACATATTCGTCGCGATATCCGACATTCCGCAGCTTCGCGGAACCGGCCACGATGAACATCGCGGGACATCCTGGCTCCAGTGTGGACGCCGGCTGCGCAGTCTGTTTCCGCAGCGCCTTCGCGCGGAGCCGCTGCCAGAGCGGAGGTTGCTTCTCCGATTGCGGCGTACTGGCGACGCAGTTTCTTCCACGAAGGTCGAGGTTAATCACACCAGACTTAAGGCCGTCTACCCCGGTCAGTGCCGCGATCTGACTCAGCTCCAGAGAGCCCCTTGCCGTTGCATTCCACTCCGGATTGGAGAAGTGTGTCAGCGTGCCCGATGCTTGAAGTTGCGATGTCTCGCCTGTGCGAAGATCCAGACGCTTCAGATCGGCTTCGTCTCTTCCCAACTCGGCTTCCAGATGCAGCGACGACTGAGCCTCGGCCTCCTTCTTAAACCGAGTGCGCAGGTCCTTGAGATCGATCGTGGCTGCGTACCGATCCGTGTGGAAGAGGTAATGGACCTCGGCATCCAGATCGCGCGCGGCCAGATCGAAAGGGATCGCATGGTCGTTGATCAAAGCAACCCCATCGGCTATCTCCACACTGCTCGCGCGAAGGTCGAGCAGCGTATCGGTAACAGGAGTCTTGCTGGTGCTGGGGCGCTTCGGGACAGGCTGGTTTGTATGACCGTCCTTGTCCACGATGAGATGAAACCGAGGGCGGTCCACACGCAGGTAATTCAACGAAACATGCGATGCGAGTCCCTTGCTCACTACCCGCGAGAAGAGATTCACGATCCTGACCCGAAGCAGGATCCTGTCCACCGAAAGGTACGGCTCCTTTTCCGGACCTTCCAGCCCATGAATCACCAGCCCATCGGCCTGAACGGCAAGATGCCACAGATCAAACTGAACCCGCTTCATCTCCACACGTCCGCCGGTCGCGTCTCCAAGCACGGTAACGATCTCCGCTGCCACGCGGCGCTCAAAGTCGGGCGTAGTGGTGTACCAGGCGAACGTTCCGAAGAGGACCAGAAGGAGCAGAAGAATTCCGCCAAGCGTCCACATGGTGCCGCGTGTAATGCGCGCAGCGATGGAGCGCTCTACCTGTTTCAGCTTCTGCTCAATCTGCTCCTTCTTCTCCTCGAGCTTCTGCTCGACCTGTTGGCGCCGTTCTTTTATGCGCTCTTCAAGCCTGCTGCGGTCATCTTCGGGGGGAGGTGTCGGTGGCACCTGTTGATCGCTCACGGGGCCACCTCGCCTTGTTTCATGATCCACACATTGCCCTGCGCCCGCAGGCTTTGCAGCCAGTCACGAAGCAGGCTTCCTACGCGCTGCTGCAGGAGCACCTCTTCGATGCGTTTCGAGATCGTCTCCAGCTTGGGCGGAGTTACCTTCTGCCTGGCGTACTCCGGCAGCATCGTCTTTTCGTAGTATTCCTTGATCTCGTCGTCCGAGATGTGGATGCCGTTGCGGAAACGTATATCGATCAGCCGCAGCAGCTCCATCCTCTTCTCCCATCGTTCGCGGAACTCTGGCACGGTGAATCCGTTTGCAGTGAGATACCTCTGCCAGCCGTCCTCGGTCTCGCAGTGATACTCCCGGCATCCGGGAATATCGCGACGAAGCGTCTCGATCTGCTGATCGAGCTCTTCCTTCGATACGGCGATCCGATCCGACTCGAGCTTCGCCTGTTGCAGGATCAGCGCGCGGTCGATCAAACGCTGGACGGCGCGATCCCTGGAAAACTCAGCCGAAGATCCGCGATACGGCTGGATCGCCTCGAACCTGCGCTCCTCATCCACGTCGCTCTCCAGGATGACCGCTCCATTCACCACAGCCACAACGCCATCGATCTCGGTTCCGCGGTCCTGTCCCGGGACGGTGGTCAAAGGAGCCGAGGGCGGAACGGCTGGCTGCTGTGCGCCGACACAACCAGTAGTAATCGTGAACGCAAGTATGCCCTCGATCCACCACTTCACCGGATTGTGCGTCAGGTCGCGCATTTGTCAGAAGCTCTGTCCAATGCTGAAGAAGAAGTTGAAGTGACTTCCCTGGCCTACATAAGGAGGCTTGCCGTTGTAGTCATTGATCACCGGATAAATAGGTGGATTCAAGTTATAGCTGAAGTCGAATCGCACAGGGCCTACCGGGGTTCTGTAGCGCGCGCCGATTCCGACCGCATGAGAGAAGTAGTTGAAATTGCAATGGCCGATGGTCCCCGAGACATCACGGCAGATTCCACGATTGGGCTGACGGAAGCGCAGAAAGCTTGGGAACATGTCTTCGGGGTTCTGGAACACGTTTCCCATGTCGTGAAACAGTACGAAGCTGACGCTCTCGCCCACGTAAGGAAGAGTAGGCGGAGGCATACGCAGCTCGAACGTGTTGACGAACGCCGCCGAGCCTCCCACAGGATACCCAGTCTGCAGATCGCGCGGTCCGGCGCCATTGATGCCGAACCCCCTGTGCGAGTTCGCGCCGCCCGCGTAGAGCCTTTCAGGCAGAGGCACAGCGTTGCAGGTCGGGTTGGTGGTCCGCAGATCGCCGACACATACGACGCTATCCGCGTTCGGATTTGCGCCGGAGGGATGTTCGTAGCCGATGCGCGTATTCCGCGCCAGCGTGTAGCGATGGTGGAACAAAGGATAGTAGGTCGAGTTCGTCCCATCCAGCTTCCAGAACTCGGTCTGCGAGCCGAACTTCGACGATGCATAAAAGCCCTGCAACGATGAGTAGGTTCCCTTGGTCGCGTCAAGCGGCGTCGGCTGCCTGGTGTCGTGAAACCACGTAAAGTTAGGGCCGCCCACACGGACCGGCTGCGAGAGCAGGGGGATGAGGTCCGAGGAGATTCGCAGGCTGTTCGGATCGACCTTGACCCTTCGATACAGAAACTCGTAGATGAAGGTGTCGGTCTTGCGCCACTTCTGGGTTACGCGAAGGCTGCCCTGCAGCGTCGAAGACGCGAAGGTAGTGATGTCCTGAATATTGGTGTAGCCTCCGGAGACCGCGGTCGAAAAATTTCGTGCCCCAAACGAGTTCGGATTCTGGTAGGTCAGAATTGCGATCTGTTCCAGCAGCCCATAAGTCGTGCGCAAGCTCACCGAGTCCTTCGTGCCGCGAAAGTTGATCCGCGAGACATCCAGCGACACGCGAGGACTCACGCTCCCTCTTCCCTCTGGAGAGTAGGCCCCAAGATTGCCGGAGTTCCCCTGGATAGTTCCTCCCGGGTTTCCCGTCTCCGCCTCAAAGCCAACGCCGTAGGTCACATTCCAGCGCTTTGCTTCGGTCGTCTGAATCAGCACGTTCTTCCTGGGAGCATTCCCGGACGGATTCTGAACCGCCGTCACGACCTCATTGAAGAGCGCAAGGTTGTACAGATTGCGCTGGGTTTCGAGCAGCGCGGTCTGGTCCAGCGGATCGCTCGGATGAACCAGGATCTGGCTCTGCACTACCTTTGGCCTCGTAAAGTTCAGACCGGAAAGCAGTACCTTGTTTACAAAGACCTGCTGCCCTTCGGAGACGACAAGCGATATGTCGGTCCGCGAGGGGTCGTTTTCCTTGTGCAGTTGCAGATCGACCTTGGCCTGGTCGAAGCCATGACTCAGATAGTAGGTCAGCACGGTATCGCGATCTCCCGATAGCGTCACGAGCGAAAATGGCTGCCCCTCCTGCGTGTTCAGAAGAGATCTCACATCCTGCAGGCGGCTCGGATCCACGCCGACTACATTTACCGTCCCGAACGTCTTCTGAGGCCCTTCTTCCACGTTGTAGACCACGGAGATCCGCCCCACCTTCTTCTTGCCGGGAAGCCCCTGGTCCTCGTCCTTTACATCCGTCGTCACCTTCGCCTGATCGAAGCCGTTTGCCCGGTAGAGCGCCTGTATCGCCGCAACATCACTTGCCACCAGACCGGGACTGTATCGGCCGCTCCGCTGATAGGCGTCCGCCTTCTTTACCTGCATCCGTTCGCGAAGAATATCTTCGGAAAAATAGTGGTTGCCCTTCAGATTGACCGAGATCACCTTGTGCTTGATCCCCCGATCGACGGTATAGACAACGCGCGCGCTGGGTGAATTCTCGCCGATCACCTTCACATCGACCGTGGCGTCGAAGTATCCCTGCTGCTGCACGAAGTCGCGAATGTTGTGCATCCCCTCATTCAGCAGGTCGTTATCGATCGTCCCCTCCTCGAAGATCGGCACCAGCAGGTGCAGACGGCTCTTGGAGACATTGGCCCCTTCGACCACCACCTTGACCTCGGGCCCCTGGTTCACACGAAAGTCATAGTCGACCTGGCGCCGCTGCGGAACATACGTCTGCTTTTGCAGACTCACGGTCGCCTCCAGCCGATCCCGTTTCTGATACTGCTTCCGCAGCTTCGAAAGCGCATTGCTGGTCGTATCCCGGGTTACTTTGCTTCCCCGCTTCAGCTTTCCCTTCTTGCGGAACTCCTCCACCGTCATTCCCAGGTCCGGGCTCTTCGCCGCGACCTCGCCAATGCGGGCCTGGGGACCAACTTCCACATCGTATTCGACGCTGATCTGGCTGTTGGGACGGTCCAGCGTCGTGCCGGCGTATACCTTCGGCTCGTGATAACCATTCGACCGCAGGACGTCGCGGATCCCCTCGGTCCCTGCCGCCACCGAAGTATCCGTATAAGCCGTGCCGGCATTCAGTTTGGTCGCATACTCAAGCAGGGACGACAGGCGGTCGCTCTTGACACCCGTGATCGTAACCCGGCCAACATAGTAGCGTGGCACCCCGGCGAAGATCAGGGTCACTTCGCTTCCCTCTTTCACTCCGCGTACCGTGATGTCGCGATATCGTCCGCTCGCGAAAAGCCGTCGAGTGCTCTCGCGAACCTTCTGCGGGTCCAGCGGCTCACCCGTCTTCTGGGGAAGCTCGCCCGGCAGGGTGTCGGACGCATCGAAGGTCACGCCGGTGAACTCGATCCGGTTCACCAGAAGTCCCTTCCACTCCCACACGGAGGTCGTAAGGCCCGGCCCGGTCGAGATTTGCGGCTCTTCATTGCTGCGCCGCGGCTGTTGCTGCTGCTGCGACGGGGGCCGCAGAGACCGTGGAAGCCTTGGCGTCTGACCGGCGGTTGGGTCTGCCTGGATGGCCGGAGCAGGGGCATCGGGAATGGAAGCAGGCTCGCTCTGCGCCCGGCAGCACGTCGTCAGTCCTATCCAGAAAAGAAGGACTGCCATTGCGGGATACTTCAAAACCTTACCGTCCCCGCTCGCTGCTCGACCTCTTTGCCGCTGCCCCAAAAACACCCTTCCTCTTTCCTGACTTCACCGCCCCCGACTGCACAACTTCCCCGTCGTCCATTCACGCTGGACACCAGTCCTTCGAACCTCAGCCCACTCACCTTTCCTGTCAGATGCGACCGCGCTCTTCGCGCGCGAGCTACCCGTACCGCAGTGCACTTCCCTATACTACGAAAGAGAGTCCTCCAGGACACGGAAAGCCGTACCTATGCAGCACACATCCTCCGAACCCGTTCACGCCGCGTCCTCCGGCAAAACCCCTCCCATCGACGATCAGGAGCGCTATTCCCGCCAGATTCTCTTTCCCGGCATCGGCCCCGAGGGACAGGCACGGCTCACCGCCGCACACGTAGCGATCATAGGATGCGGGGCCACAGGCGCCGCAGCAGCGTCCCTTCTGGCGCGGGCCGGCGTGGGAACCCTTACCCTCATCGACCGCGACTTCGTCGAGCCCTCGAATCTGCAGCGCCAGGTGCTCTTCGACGAAGCCGATGCTCTCGAGGCGCTTCCCAAGGCCGAGGCAGCAAGGCGCAAGATCGCTCAGTTCAACTCGCGAATCGACGTCCACGCCCACATCACCGACCTGGTCCCCGACAATATCGCCCCCCTTCTCGGCGACAGCCACCTTATCCTCGATGCGACCGATAACTTCGAGACCCGATACCTCATCAACGACTTCTCCGTTCAGCAGGCGAAGCCGTGGATCTACGCCGCGGCCATCGGAGCTTACACGGCTACCATGAACATCCTTCCTCGATCCGAATCCAACGCGGCCTGGCAGCCGACCGCCTGCCTCGCATGCTTGTTTCCCAAGCCGCCTTCGGGTCCGGTCGAAACCTGCGACACCTCCGGAATCCTCTCTATGGCGGTCAATCTCGCCGCTTCTATCCAGGCGACCGAGGCACTTAAATTTCTCACCGGTCAGCCCGCGCTCATGCGCCGCACGCTGCTCTCGTTCGATCTCTGGACCTCGGAACGCTCCGAAATCTCGGCCGCCGGGCCGCGCCAAGGGTGCGAGGTCTGCGGCCATCGCGACTTCACGCATCTGGCGGGCAAGAACCGCCCTCACATTACCCTGTGTGGGCGAAATTCGGTCCAGATCCATGAACATGACCGTCCCGTGGACTTTGCCGCCATGCGCGACCGGCTCGCTCCCCACGGCCAGGTACGCTTCAACAATCTTCTGTTGCGATTCGAGCGAGCTCCTCACACCATCACGCTCTTCGCTGACGGCCGCGCCATGATTCAG
>DATHJA010000260.1:0-4030 GCA_035316475.1 Edaphobacter sp.
GGTTTACGGTGTGGGTGGCGGGATCGGGGAAGAACTCGACCTGAGCGTCGACGACTTTGAGGAAGAACTTTGTGTCCGATTCGGCGAAGAGCTCCAGCTCAGGCTGCTGGCCGAGCTTCGTGGTGAGGTGGCCGTCCTTGAGGGCGATGACATCGTCGAGGGGGGCGTCGGTCATCCGGTAAGTGCCTACGTATTTGGAGAGCGTCTCGGGCGAGAGGGTAATGGACTTTCGTTCGGAGGGTAGGATGACCGGTTGTCCAAGTGCGACTTTGCCGAGGCTGGAGGCGATCTGATCGGGCGCTCCGCCGTTGAGATTGCCCAGGACGATGACGGTGAGCTTGGCATCGGACGGATCGGGGTAGTAGTTGAGCGAGGTGTTGAAGCCCTCAATACCTCCGCCGTGGGTGATGAGCTTATGGCCGTCGACGGTGCGGATGAAGAGACCGAAGCCGTAGCCGTCCTTGAAGGGCGTGGTCATGCGGGTGAGCGATTCCGGCTTGAGGACTTTGCCGCCGAAGAGACCCTGCTCCCACTTGAGCAGGTCGCCGGTGGTGGAGTAGAGGGCTCCGGCGGAGAAAGGGATGGTCATGCTGATGTAACCAGCATGGACGATGCCTTTAGGCGAGGGCGAGTAGCCCTGGGCGCGCTGGGGGAGGATGGCGGCGTTGGAGTCGATGCCGGTGTCCTTCATGCCGAGCGGGGTGAAGATGTTCTGCTGGAGGAAGTCGGCGTAGGTCTGGCCGGAGACCTTCTCGACGAGGTAGCCGAGGAGGACGTAGCCAGAGTTGGAGTAGTTGAACTTTGAGCCCGGTTCGAATTCGAGGGGCTTGTCGCGGAAACGGGCGACGAGCTCGGTGGGGTTGGTGTCCTTCCATTCGGTGGTGCGGTAGTCGGGAAAGCCAGTGAAACTGGGGATGCCGGAGGTATGGGTGAGGACGTTGGCAACGGTGATCTTTGACCACGCGGCGGGAGCGTCGGGAAGGTACTTGCTGATGGGGTCGTCAACGTTGAGCTTGCCGCGCTCCTGAAGGAGAAGAACAGAGGCAGCAGTGAACTGCTTGGTGATGGAGCCGAGGCGGAACTTAGTCGCGGGCGAGTTGGGGATGGACCACTCGAGGTCGGCTGACCCATAGCCCTGATCGATGATCGTGTGGCCATCTCTGACGACGAGGACGGTGCCCATGAAGGATTTGTCATCGACGTAGTTGGCGATGATCTGCCGCATGCGCGGGGTGGGATCGGGCGCGGACTGAGAGAGGGCTGGAAGAGATGCCAGACAGAAAAGGAGAGAGGCGAGAGGTCGGCTGTGCATGGCACTCCTTACGCTCGCCTATGAAGAAATGTTCCTGAGACGGCGGGTTTCCATCATCGCAGATTTCGAACAGGAGTTATTGGAACAGGGCCTGGTCACCGCCTTCGTGGCCGAGGAGGCAGGCTTTGGTATCGAGGCCTCCGGCGAAGCCGGTTAGCTTTCCGGAGGAGCCTATGACCCGGTGGCAGGGTACGACGATGGAGATGGGGTTGCGGCCGATGGCGGCGCCTACGGCCCGGCTTGCCAACGGAGCTCCGAGCTGCTTCGCGAGCTCGCCGTAGGTTTTCGTCTCACCGGAGGGAATGGCGAGGAGGGCCTCCCAGACATTCTTCTGGAAGGGAGTTCCCCGCATGTCGAGCGGCAGTTTGAAGGTTTTGCGTTTGCCGGCGAAGTACTCGTTCAACTGCTGCTCGGCTTTGGTGAGGATCGGGTGATCGGCATCTTCGACGAGATCGGTGAGAGGGACCCGGTTCGGTCTTTCGTTCTGCCACAGGATAGCGACGAGAGCTTTGTCGCTGGCGACCAGCTTGAGTTTACCGACGGGGGAGTTCATGAATTTGTAGAAAAGACTCACTGGTTATCCTTTCGTGTTGCAAGAGATATTGGTGGGCTATGCGGATGATTTTGGCTCCTGCAATAGCGCTGGATCGATCGCCCAGAGGTGCTGTGCGGCATAGGCTCGCCAGGGGCGCCAGGTTTCGGCGCGAGAGAGCAGGAGGGTGGAGCTTCCTGCGATGGTCTTGTCGATGGCCTCTGCTCCGCGGAGAAGACCGATGTCGGTTGCGGGGAAGGCGTCCATCTCGCGGATGGCTCGAAGAGCGATGTATTGCGCGGTCCATTCGCCTACTCCACGGATATGTTTGAGCCGCTGAATGGCCTCGTCGATGTTGCTCATGGGGCGAAAGAGGTTGGGGTCGGCGACGGCAGCCTCGGCGACGGCCTTGAGGGTGTGGAGGCGGGCGACAGGCATGCCCAGGCCGAGCGCGGCTGCGTTTGCGATCTGGTTGGCGGTGGGAAAGACTTGGGTCAGGCCGGAGTGAAGAGCATAGGCTGACGGCACGGTCCTGCCGTGAAGGGCGACGAGGGTTCCGGCCAGGCGGCGGGCGGCGACTACGCTGATCTGCTGACCGAGGACCGCCCTTACGGCCAGCTCGAAGCCGTCCCAGCCGCCGGGTGCACGGAGGCCGGGGCGTCGCGTGACCAGAGGGGCGAGCATGGGGTCGTTGGCGAGATGCGCGTCGATGGTTTCGATGTCGGCGCCGATGTCGAACTGACGGCGCACACGAGCCACGATGGCGGGGAAGGAGCGGACGTTGGGAAAGAGAATCCTTACGTGCAGGCTTTGACGTTTGGGCTCGTGGGAGACCTCGATGGAGCCAGTCTTTCCGTCCATCTCGACGGTGCGGAGGTACTTGTTGCCGGCGACGATCTCGAGGCCGGGGATGGCGCGGGCAGTGAGGAAGTGCAGGATGGAGTCCCAGTCGTAGGGTGGGCGATAGCGCAGGAGGAGGCTTACGCCTTGTTCGGTGGAGGCCGAGGCGGATTTGCGACGGATGGCTCCGGGCGGGCGGCGGAAGAGGTTCTGGAAGACCTCGTTGAAACGGCGGACGCTGCCAAAGCCGGAGGAGAGAGCGACGTCGGCGATGGGCATGGTGGTCTCGTGCAGGAGCTGCTTGGCGAAGAGCACGCGGCGAGTCTGTGCGACGGAGATGGGCGAGGCTCCGAGGTGCTGGAGGAAGAGACGGCGGAGGTGGCGCTCGCCCAGGCCAAGGCGAGCGGCAAGCTTTTCGACGCTGGCTTTCTTGCCGTCGAGAGCGCCTTCGGCGATGAGCGCGAGGGCGCGGGAGACGGTGTTGGAGGTTCCGCGCCAGGAGGCGAGATCGGGAGCGGTCTCGGGGCGGCAGCGCAGGCAGGGACGATACCCGGCATCCTGTGCAGCAGCCGCAGAACCGTAAAAAGTGCAGTTTTGAAATTTGGGGGTTCGCGCGGGACAGACAGGCCGGCAGTAGATACCGGTGGTTTTGACGGCGACGAAGATCAACCCGTCAAACCGGGCATCCCGGCTCTCGAGAGCACGATAGCAGACCTCTCTTGGCGGCAGTTCCATGGAGGTATCTTCTCACCGCGGAGAGGGGAAAATAGCGGCTTTCGGACATGATCCCCTGAGAGATTATTCAGATTTCTGAGAGTGATTCAGGTTTCTGGGAGTGATCGATCGCCTCTTCGACTGCAGCCAGAAAATCATTGCCCGTCAGGATGCTGCCGTCACTGCCTTCGGCGACAACACTGTAGAGTGTCTTTCCACTCCACCCGTAGACAACGTTATTCAGTGCGAGGACGGAGGCCCTGGGATTGAAGACCAATGCCAGGGAGACGGCCATCTCCTGTTCATCCAGCGAGACACTATGGCAGATGACAAGTAATTTGATCCGCTCAGCAGAAGAGAACGACTGGACCTCCTTCAGGTCCAACGCAGAGAAGACGCAAAAGCCCGCCTTCTCCAAGATGGCACGACGCGTAAAGAGAAGGGTCTTCTCGTGCCCATACAGAAGGATGGCCTTGGAATTGGGCATAATCGGCCTCGGCTGATCCAACCACGTAATACCTGTGTAATAGCAAGACGAGCATATCCATTGTTTGCAATAAATTGTGTCGGATAGCGAACAAAACATTTCTTTTTAAAGTCGTATAGTCACACACATCGGCAATCCATCTTGC
>DATHJA010000261.1:0-4828 GCA_035316475.1 Edaphobacter sp.
TGAAGAGCGCCGCCCAAGACGAAGTGCATACACACTCCTGCTTGTCGCGGGTTCCTCACACAGTATGGGGAACAGAGACTCCCTGGCGGGAGTTGGCCGGGCTTACCGATACCGACCTGCCCTTCTCGACTGCCCCAACTATACCAAACTGGAGCCCGCATCATGTCTGTGGATTCAAACTGGCCCACTACCGACTTTCCTTGTTCAAGACCGTTGTGCCGATCCCATCGTTTCGAAACACTTCTGCTCTGCGGCCAGGAGAATCTTTCTTCTATAAGGGACTCGACCTCGATGAGGTTGCGCGCCAGCCGCGTTCCAACTACATCGGCGATTCTTTCGGCGCTCCACGCTGAAAGCAATCTCCTGACCAGACGAACCTAAATCAACAAGGGTGTCTCGTGGACAACCTTGTTTGCCACTGTTTATCCTAAGCACTGCTCACCGGATTGCACTGCGGACGATCAGTGTTCTCAGAGCCCGGATTCTGATGCTGCCGTTCGAAAATTGTTGTTCAGAGATGAGCTTGAGCTCACGCATCAACAACAAACAGTTTTTATCTTTCGAGGGCCAGATAATAAACATGAAAAAGCTGATTCTGCTTTTTTCCTGCGTTCTTGTTTTAAACGTCTTCATACCACTCGCTTTTGCACAGGGTGGAAGCGCCGTTCTCAGCGGCACGGTCACTGACCCAACCGGAGCAGCCATTCCGGCAGCCCACGTCACATTCACCAACGTCGATACCAATCTCGCCCTGACCTCCCAGAGCAACTCCTCGGGACTCTACCGCTTTCCCACCGTTCCGCCGGGCCACTACACGCTTGCAGCCGAAGGGCAAGGCTTTCAGAAGTTCCAGCAGTCCGGCATCGTGATCACCGTCAGCCAGCAGGCCACCATCGATATCGCGCTCAAGGTGGGAAGCGAGACCGAGACGATCAGCGTTCAGGCCGGAGCTGCTCTGATCAACACCACCAATGCCGAGATCGCCAACACTGTTGGTGAGCATGCGATTCGCGAGCTTCCGCTCAACGGTCGCGATCCGTCGAGCCTTGTGCTGTTGTCTCCCGGAACCGTCAACGTTCTTAACACCGGAGCCGGAACGTTGCAGGGAGAGACCACCTTCCCCAATGAGACCGGCGCCTCCTCGGGCGGTGGACGGCAGGGAAGCACGCTGTATCTTCTGGATGGCGTGCCCAACATGGACACCTACCTGGCTCTCTCCGCTCCTTCGCCGAACTCCGATGCCACGGGTGAGTTCCGCGTCATCTCCAATAACTTCGACGCGCACTATGGATTCTCGCCAGGAGCAGTAGTCAGCATCGACACCAAAGGCGGCTCGAACGCATTTCATGGAGGCGTCTTCGAGTTCCTGCGCAATAACGCGCTCAACTCGGCCGACTACTTCTCCAAGAAGGTCGATTCGCTCAAGCGAAATCAGTTCGGCGGATTCCTCGGCGGTCCCATCAAGCGCGATCGCCTCTTCTTCTTCGGCAACTATCAGGGCACGAGACAATCGACTACGGCCACCAGCAACAGCACCAATACTCCTACAGCGGCCATGCTGAACGGAGACTTCTCGGCATATCCCAAGACGCTTACCGGCGGCTTCGTGAATAACCGTATCGATCCAGCCCTCTTCAACCCCGCTGCCTTGCGCATCGCGCGCACCGCACTTCCACAGGGACAGGACCCCGCCAGCGGTCTCGTCTACTACACGGCACCTCCCACGGTTGAGAGATACGACGAGGGCACCGGACGTCTCGACTACTCGCCCAACGAAAGACATCGCCTTACACTGCGCAGCTTCATCCAGTACTACAACAAGAAAGAGGCGGCAGTCCCGGGCAATATTCTGGCGATTACTCCCGGGAAGCAGGGCAAGTTTTTCAATGAAGTTGTGAACCACACATGGACCATCAATCCGAGCACGGTCAATGCTCTCTCCCTGTTCTGGAACCAGATGCATGTTTATAACGCCGGCACACAGCTGGACTCCAACGGAGATGCGTTCTGTCTCTCGAAGTTTGTGAATGTCTCCGATCCAACCGGCACCTGCTACTCCGAGGGCCTCAACGCCAATGGCGGCTTCAGCACGCCATACTCTGAGTACACCGGCGAGATGCGCCGTTCCTGGGGCTTCTCCGACTACCTGACGAAGATCCGCGGCAATCACACCTTCTCCTTTGGCGCCGACCTCTGGCATCAGCGCGCACGTGAGCAGACCTATTATCCCGCCGCTCCCATCGTTAGCTTCAACGGCTACTCCACCGGCTTCGGCCTCGCTGATTTCCTGCTAGGCCGCGTCTATACCTACACCCAGGGCGCCGGCGAGATCGCCGATGTCAGCGGCAACCTGCTGGGTGCCTACGCGCAGGATCAGTGGCGCGCTCGCCCCAATCTCACTCTTACCCTGGGCATCCGCTGGGATCCCAACCTTGCTCCTACATCGAAGGATGGACGAGGCGCCGTCTACAATCCTGGCCAGCAGAGCACGATGTTTGCGAACGCTCCGAATGGCCTCGTCTTCCCAGGCGACCGCGGCGTTCCTGACAGTCTCGCAACGAATACATACGGCTACTGGGAGCCGCGCATCGCAGTGGCCTACCAGGCCTCGCCTCGTACAGCCTTCCGAGCCGGATTCGGACTCTTCACCGCGCCGCTACCTTACTCGGCCTACAACCACGTAGCCGATGTCGCTCCCTTTAGCCCCACCTTCACCCTCAATGGAAGCTCCACCAATCCCATCGACTTCTCGAATCCTTGGGCCAACTTCCCTTCGACTGGCGGCGTCAGTCCCTTCCCGCCCTTTGTCTACGAAGGCATCCGGCCATCGCCGAACTACGTCTTCCCATCTGTCACCACGGTTCCTGCAGCCTTTCGGCCTAACTTCAAGCTAGGCATGACGCAGAGCTGGAACGTC
Organism: Edaphobacter sp.; assembly: GCA_035316475.1. Lineage (GTDB taxonomy): Bacteria > Acidobacteriota > Terriglobia > Terriglobales > Acidobacteriaceae > Edaphobacter. Next base: position 2,918 of record DATHJA010000261.1, read on the forward strand.
TCAGTCGAGCAGCAGTTCTCGAACGACCTGGTCATGCATCTGGCCTACGTCGGCAGTCAGTCCTACCACCAGACACTGATCATCGATGCTAACCCCGGTCAAACATCGGCTGCGGTGCGCGGCCAGCGCGCTTTGACCAACTACAACCAGATCCTCACCATCAACTCGAACGGCACGGCGAGCTATCACTCTCTGCAGGCGCAGTTTGAAAAGCGCTTCTCCCATAACTTCCAGGCGCAGACCAGCTTCACCTGGTCCAAGAACATCGACATTGCCGCCTCGGGCAACGCCTCGTTCACCGGCAACGGCATCGCCAACCCTTACGACCTCGGCTTCAATCGCGGTCTGTCCGATGTCAACGTCCCGTTCGTCTCTGTCACGAACGCGGTCTACACTACTCCCGCCCTGCGAGGGAGGAACACACTGGTACGCAGCGTGGTTGGCGAGTGGGAGATCAGCGCCATCTACACCATGCAGTCCGGGCAGCCCTTCTCCGTCTCCGGAGGAAATGGCAACAACAACTCCGGCGCTCTCATCAACGGCGACCGAGCTGATTTTGTACCTGGAGTCGTCGTCCAAACCCATCAGGGCAGCAAGCAGCAATGGCTGAACCAGTACTTCACCACTGCCGCATTTCAGCAGAACGCTTCCGGAACCTTCGGAAACTCAGGACGGAATATCCTGAAGGGCCCCGGCATCAACTACAGCGACGCTGCAGTGATGAAGAACTGGACCTTGCACGAGCACTACAAGGCGCAGTTCCGCTGGGAGTTCTTCAATGCCTTCAATCACGCCAACTTCGGTCAGCCTGACGCCAATCCGTCCAGCGGTACCTATGGACGGATCACGGCCACCGGTCCCATCAAACCGCGTGTCATGCAGGCGGGCCTGAAGCTCACCTTCTGACAAAGCAGCAGCAAACAGAAGAGGCCGGGAGCGATCCCGGCCTCTTTCTTTTGGATGTTTAGAGGACTACTCACTTACCGATGAAGCATTAGAAAACCTAAACGTTCTAGGCAAGCATTTGGCAAACGAACTGCCTCACGTCTCCATGCAGATACTTTTGCATGGACGATGGATCGTGAACCCTAAACTCGCTCTCGCCATGGGCCAACATCAGGCCGGCGTCTTTCTTCAGGCGGCAGTTTTATATCGAGAGTTGCTTGCTGTTGAGCCGCGCAACGCTGACGCCCTCCATCTCCTCGGCGTCCTGATGCACCAGATCGGGCAGTCGCAGACAGCTGCTCAACTGATAGGCTGCGCCATACAAATCAACCCTGAATATGCTCCGTACCATAACAATATGGGCAATGCTCTCCGCGCGATAGGAGACATGCAGGGCGCAAAGCATAGTTTCAAACGATCGATCTCGCTCGATCCGCGCACACCAAGCACCTATGTCAATCTGGGCAGCCTTGAGCAGACGCTTGAATGCTGGGAGGCGGCAGAAGCGAACTTTCAGGAAGCTCTTCATTGGTCGCCAGAGGATTTCGAGGCGCTCTTCGGGCTCGGGAACCTCGCGATGGCGAAGGGCGAGGTTGCGGTGGCAATTGGATGGTACGAGAGAGCAGTCTCTCGCCAGCCTCGCTCCGCTGCCGCTCTCAATGCCCTGGGGAATGCGCAAATCGCATCCGGAGACCAGGAAGGCGCGAAGACGCACTATCTCGCGGCTGCAGAATACGCTCCATCGAACCCGGACGCGCATATCAATCTGGGTAATGTTTATATGGCGCAAAGGCAATTCAACAGTGCCATTCGATCCTACGAGCAGGCTGTTCATTGTGCCCCGTCCGACCACGGCGCAGTTACGCTATTGGGAATCGCACATCTGAAGAACGAGGACGCCGAACAGGCTATGAGCACATTTGCCCGAGCCGTTCAACTCAATCCTGGGCACGCCCGGTCTCATCT